>CAIJFC010000110.1 GCA_903819815.1 uncultured Bacteroidota bacterium | reverse complement strand
AGGATTTTTATTTTTTTTGTTTTATAAAAAACAAGGGTTAAAAATGTAGAAAATTATTTCTTAATTTCTTCGGCAACTTTTTCAAGTTCCAAATACCAGTCTTCGCCAAAACGACGAATTAGTGCTTCCTTAACAAATTTGTAAACCGGAACTTCCAATTCTTTTCCTAAAGAACAGGCGTCGTCACAAATTTCCCATTTGTCATAATTTACGGCTGCAAATTCCGTAAAATCTTTCACCCGAATTGGATATAAATGACAAGAAACAGGTTTTTTCCAGTCAATTACTCCTTGGTTGTAGGCTTGTTCAATTCCGCAGAGTGCGGTAGCTCCGTCATAAATCACATAGGCGCAATCTTTATCGTCCACTAATGGCGTTTCTAAATCGCCTTCTTTACCTTTAGTCCATGTGCCTTGAGCTTCAATGGCTTCAATTCCTTCTTTTCTTAAAAAGGGTTTTACTTTTGGAAAAATAGTCTCCATAATTGAAGTTTCTTCCTGACTTAAAGGCGCTCCCGCATCTCCATCAACGCAACAAGCTCCTTTACAAGCTGATAAATTACACACGAATTCTTTTCCAAGAATGTCTTCCGATACAATGGTTTTTCCTATTTGAAACATGCCGCAAAGATAACTATTGTTTTGAATTGCATTTAAATAATAATAACAATAATTTCACTTAATTTCTTTATTAAATAGCTACTTTTGTACTCTAAAACCCCGCTAGTATGGAACTTGATTTTAAAGAAATTGCAACGGTTGGAATGGTGCTTTTTGCCGTAATTGATATCGTAGGAACTATTCCTATTATTGTGGATTTAAGAACTAAACACGGACACATCGAATCTGAAAAAGCGTCAATTGTGGCGGGAATTATCATGATTGTGTTTTTGTTTGCTGGAGTTGGTCTTTTAAAACTTATCGGAATTGACGTGAATTCATTTGCAGTAGCGGGATCATTTGTATTGTTCTTTCTGGCTTTAGAAATGATTTTAGGAATTCGTATCTATCGAGATGAAGAAGCAAGTTCCGCTTCGATCGTCCCCATAGCATTTCCATTAATTGCAGGCGCCGGAACGATGACGACGTTACTTTCTTTAAAAGCGCAATATGCTACAGAAAATATTGTGGTAGCTATTGTTTTAAATATTATTGTTGTTTATGGTGTGCTAAAATCGTCAGCAAAAATTGAAAAAATGTTGGGGAAAAACGGTTTAGGCGTCATCAGAAAAACTTTCGGAATTGTACTTCTAGCTATTGCTGTTAAATTATTTGCCAGTAATGTTAAAGGTTTATTTATGTAGGTAATTTTTAGTATTTTTACGCTTTAAAATACATCAGCAATGAAAATATTTACCTCGATATTAGTTGTTATTGCCTTAGCACTAATTGTTTTTAACATCACTTTACTTGATTACACGAATTTATTTAGTAGTAAAAATTCGGTAGCTCTAATTGGAATTGTGGCCTCAATTTGTGCGGTTTTAATTCTATTAATTTTTAGAATGTCTAAAAAAATTGAAGAGCGTTCTAAATAAGTTGCATTTTTTATTTTAAAGATTGCGCTTTTTTTATCATCGCATCTTCCTTAACTATTAGCGAATAATAGTATTTCTCGCCAAATAATTGTCTTACAAATTCTGCAGTTAAATATCTTTTTACCCACTTTTTGTCTTTATCTAATTTTAGAACCAAGCCGTTTTTTGACAAATATTTTTTGAAATTTTCATAATAAATTTCACCGTTTTCGATTTTTGAGATCATTTGAGCTATTTTCAATCCTTGAAATTGCTTTCTATTTTTGTCTAATTCTTCAAAAACAAAATACCCAACTGCCCCAGATTGCATCAAATAAATTACGCCTTCTTCGCCGTGTTCTACTTCTAGAGGCACAAAAACATCGGGCACAATTCCGCCTCCGCCATAAACAATATTCCCTTTTGGAGTTTTATATTTAAGTTTAGAATCTACTTTAATAAAATCTTTTTTATACAATTCTCCGCTCGTCATTCGTTTGTCGAAATCGCTATTATAATCGTCGATTCCTTTTTCGTATGGTTTTTGAATAGAACGACCGGTTGGAGTGTAATACCTAGCAATAGTGAGTCGAACGGCAGATCCGTCTTGAAAATTCATTTCGCGTTGCACCAAGCCTTTTCCAAAGGATCGTCGTCCAATAACTGTTCCACGGTCGTTGTCTTGAATTGCACCGGCTAAGATTTCACTTGCTGAAGCAGAATTTTCATTAATTAAAATATATACTTTTCCTGTTTCAAATTCTCCGTCTTCCGTAGCATAGGTCTTGTCTATTTTCCCTTTTTTATTTTTGGTAAAAACTATTAATTGCTTGTCTTTTAATAATTCATCGGCAATTTTAGCTGCAATTTCCATGTAGCCGCCGCCGTTATCACGAACATCAATTACCAGTGATTTTGCGCCTAGTTTTTTTAATTCAAGTAACCCTTTTTTAAATTCGTCGTGAGTAGTTTCGGCAAAACGATTGATTTTAATATATCCTAAAGTTGGATTTATCATTACTGAGGCAGCAATGCTTTCTATGGCAACAACACCTCGTTTTAACTGGATTTGTAGTTTTTTGTTTTCGCTTTTTCTATAAATTGTGAGCGTAACATCTGTTCCTTTTTCTCCTTTTAACCTTGAATATAAATCTTCCGAAGTTAGATTTCTACCAAATAACTTTTCTTTGTTAGCATACAATATTCGATCTCCCGATTTTATTCCTGCTTTTTCTGAAGGGCCACCCACCACTGGATTTACAATAGCTATGGTGTCATTTAACATATAAAAATTAACTCCAATTCCCACAAAATCGCCTTTCATGGTTTCTGCAAGTTGCGTTTGTTCACTTTTTGGAACATAAACAGAATGTGGGTCTAATTTGTCAAGGATATTGGATGCGGCTAAATCTACAATGGAATCGGTATTCACTTTGTCAACATACTCATTATCAATAAAATCAATTAATTTATTTAGCTTGTTTCTATGGTTTTCTGAGGCCGATAAATTGCCTTGAAATGGAAAATTAAGAGTTGCGCCAAGCACTATTCCTAGGGCTAAGGTTCCAAAAAACAAAACAGGATAGTAGTTGGGGTTGATTTTCATTTATGAATCTAAATCCGAAATTTGTTCTACTTCGATTCCTGCTTTCATCAAAAATTGAAGTCCTGAATCATCGCGATAGCCGTTTTGATAAACGACTCTTTTTATCCCTGATTGGTGAATTAGTTTACTGCATTCTTTACAAGGGGAAAGGGTAATGTACAGCGTTGCTCCATCACAAGTTTGTGTAGAACGAGCTACTTTCAAAATAGCATTTGCTTCAGCGTGAAGGACAAACCATTGGGTTAACCCTTCTTCATCTTCACAACAATTTTCAAATCCTGAAGGCGTGCCATTGTATCCATCAGAAATAATCATTCTGTCGCGAACAATTATTGCTCCCACTTGACGGCGTTTGCAATAGGAAAGTTGTCCCCATTCAGAAGCAATTCGAAGATAGGCTTTATCGTATTTATTTAATTTTGTTTTTTCCATTTTATCTAATCCAAATTTTACTTTCAATTATCATTGGCAAAACTACGCCAATTACAAATGAAGACATTACTAATGTCCAATCTCTTTTTGAAAATCGAAAGAGTGTTTGCACACAATAAGCGGCAATTAATGCTATTAATACAACAATAATTTGCGCAGCTTCAATTCCTGTAGCAAACTCTAAAAGCGGCAGTAATTTTGATTCTGATTTTACTCCAATTATTGATTTAAAATAAGTTGCATAACCCAACCCGTGTATAATTCCAAAAAACAACGCTATAAAACCAATAACACTTATGCTTTCTTTTTTAGCTGTTTTTCCAGCAGTAAAAAGGTGAAATAATGCCGTTATTAAAATGGTAATTGGTATTAAAAATTCTATCAAATTAATTTTCACAACTACAATTCCATATACCGAAAGCAGTAATGCTATGGTGTGACCAACTGTAAAAAGGGAGATTAATAGTAATACTTTTTTCCAATCTTTAAATACATAAGGAACGCTTAATGCAATTAAAAACAATACGTGATCGTAGGAAAATATATTTAATACGTGACGCATTCCAACTTCGAAGTAAATCCAAAAATCCGACATAGGCTATTTTTAGCGATTTAATGAATGTCAAACTTACGAATTATTTTGAAAATAAAAGTGTTGGATTTTAGTTTAGGTTAACAAAAAAATGGATAAAATTTCGATGTTTAGTACTTGCTTAATTTTGCAAGTCGCATAAATTCTTCGGCTTTATCCACCATATTGCTACTTCCGCAGAAAAAAGGGGCTCTTTCATGCAGTTCATTAGGCTGAATTTCCATGATTCTAGTATATCCGTCTGACGCTTTCCCACCAGCTTGTTCAGCAATAAAAGCCATCGGATTGCATTCGTACAACAACCGTAATTTTCCATTTGGAGATTTCGAACTCGTTGGATAAATGTAAATTCCGCCTTTAATCATATTTCTATGAAAATCGGAAACCAAACTTCCAATGTATCTTGAAGTGTAAGGCCTGTCGCCTTCTTCGGTTTGGCAATATTTAATGTAATCTTTTACTCCTTGCGGAAAATGGATGTAATTTCCTTCATTAATAGAATAAATAGTTCCATCTTCGGCAAATTTCATATTCGGATGTGAAAGATAGAAAGTTCCAATTGCGGGGTTCAGAGTAAATCCGTTCACGCCGTCACCAGTAGTATAAACTAGCATGGTTGAAGTTCCGTAAATTACATAACCGGCTGCAACCTGATTGATTCCTGGTTGAAGAAAATCCTCAATTGTAACAGGGGTTCCTACGGGTGAAACTCTACGATATACTGAAAAAATGGTCCCTAAAGAAACATTCACATCAATATTTGAAGATCCATCAAGCGGATCCATTAAAACCACGTATTTGTTGTTATGGCAATTGTCATTTCCTGCAACAGTAATAAACTCATCGTTTTCTTCGGAAGCAATTCCGCAAACAATTTCTCGATTTATAAGTGTTTGAATGAAAATCTCATTAGCATAAACATCCAGCTTTTGTTGGTCTTCGCCCTGAATATTTTGCTCTCCAGCAGCTCCAATAATGTCAACTAATCCGGCTTTATTTACTTTATAGTTGACCACTTTTGCGGCTAATCGAATAGAATTGATAATTCTTGACAATTCCCCTGATGAATATTGAAACGAATTTTGGTTTTCGATAATAAATTCTCCCAGTGTTCTATTGCGGTGTTCCATTACTATAACGTTGTAGTTAATTTTCCACAAATATCGTTATTTTTGTGATAATGCGTCGAATTTTATTGGATAGTTTGTCAGATTTGTATATTTGCTGAATAATTAGCAATTTAAATTTTAAATCTGTTTTTTTACAAGTTTCAAATTAAGAATTCTATACCAATAAGTCCATTTAATGAACATAAGAAAAGGAAAAATTGATGACATGACAGCGGTTTTAAGTCTGATAAAGGAACTTGCTACTTTTGAGAAAGAACCCAACGCTGTCGCGGTAACTGTTGCCGATTTAGAGCGAGATGGATTTGGCGAAAGCCCATTATTTCATACTTTTATTGCCGAAGATAATGAAGGAATTGTGGGAATGGCTTTGTATTATTATCGGTATTCAACCTGGAAAGGCAAAACAATTCACCTTGAAGACTTAATCATTAAGGAAGATAAAAGAGGATTGGGATTGGGGTTTAAATTGTATTCCGAAGTGATTGCTCAAGGCAAATATGATGGCGTTCGAAGAATTGAATGGAATGTATTGGATTGGAATACGCCAGCTATTGAATTTTATGAAAAATCTGGGGCGCGGGTATATAAAGATTGGCTTGTAGCTCAAATGGACGAAAAAGGAATTGACGCTTTTTTAGAGAAAAACAAACTATAATTATCTTAAGAAATGAGAATATTTAAATTTGGAGGCGCATCGGTTAAAGATGCTGAAGGTATTAGAAACGTTCACAATGTATTGCAAACTGTAGGTTTTGAGGACGTTCTATTAGTGGTTTCTGCGATGGGAAAAACTACTAATGCCCTTGAAGTCGTTCTAAATAACTATTTTGATAAATCTCCTGAGTTACAATCTTCGATTCAAGAAGTAAAAAAATACCACAATCAAATTCTTTTAGATTTATTTGAAGACGATAAAAATGCCGTATTTAAAGATGTAAATTCGTTATTTGCTGAATTAGACCATTTTGTAAGTCAGAATAAATCCCCCAATTATAATTTTGTTTATGACCAAATTGTGAGTTTTGGTGAATTAATTTCTACAACAATAATAAGTCATTATATGAGTTTTACGGGAATAAAAACCCAGTGGATTGATGTTAGAACTTTAATTAAAACCGATGCCAATTACCGAGACGCTAACGTGAATTGGGACACCACTCAAAAATTGATTTCAAAAACCGTTAAGAAAAAAATTCTAAATGTAACACAAGGTTTCCTAGGTTCAGATGAGAATAATTTTACCACCACTTTAGGTCGCGAAGGCTCTGATTATACTGCGGCTATTTTTGCCTATTGCCTAAATGCTGAAAGTGTTACGATTTGGAAAGACGTTCCTGGAGTGATGAATGCCGATCCTCGTTATTTTGAAAATGCGAAGTTATTAAATCAAATTTCTTATCGTGAAGCAATCGAATTGGCCTTTTATGGTGCAACAGTAATTCACCCAAAAACGTTACAGCCCCTACAAAAGAAGGAAATTCCGTTATTTGTAAAATCATTTATTAATCCAACGTTGCCGGGAACAAGCGTGTCTAAAGGCGCCGATTTAGATCCTCATTTGCCTTGTTTTATTTTAAAGAAAAACCAATTGTTACTTTCTCTTTCTTCAATAGATTTTTCATTTATAATGGAGGAAAACATAAGTGAAATATTTTCGCTTTTACACGATTATAAAATGAAAGTGAGTTTGATTCAAAATTCTGCAATTAGTTTTTCTGTCTGTATTGATGATAAATTCGGGAATTTTAATTCTCTAAAATCCATACTGTCTAAGAAATTTAAAATATCCTATAACGAGAATGTTTCTCTATTTACCATTCGCCATTTTGATGAAAAAGCAGCCCAAATTGTTGAAAAAAACAAGGTGGTTTTATTGAAACAAGTGAGTCGCGAAACGATGCAAATTATCACAAAAGAGGAAAATTAAAAAAGCAATTGGGCTATTGAAAATTCAAATCTTGGCTTTTTCAAACAAAACACACTACTTTTGATGTCTGTGCGTTATACTTGTTATGTTGAGAAAGCTATTTTATTTGCTATTATTGATTTCATTCTCGGGGCTCAAGGCTCAAGAATTTTCTACGCATTATAAAATCAAAAAAATAGTAGCTTCAAAAAATGGGGTTCAGCTGGATAGCCTTAGTTTGAATTCTAGTTTTTTTAAATTAGAAAATGCCAAAGGAAAACCTATTGATTCCTCCTATTATAAGATTGATTTTCAAAAAAGCCTACTTACATTTAACCCTAGTTTTTCCAATTATAATGACACTTTAACCGTTCGATTTTTAAAGTTTCCTGATTTCTTAACTAAAGAATATAGCATTTACGATAGAAGTCGAGTAGTTAGTAACGATGCCGCTTTAGGAGATTTATACCAAGTTAATTTTGCTGCTGCGAAAAAATATGTCCCTTTTGACGGATTAACCACTTCTGGGAGTTTAACTAGAGGAATTACTATTGGCAACAATCAGAATTCGGTTTTAAATTCCGCTTTAGATCTTCAAATTTCAGGAAAAATATCTGATAAAGTGACTTTAAGAGCTTCCATTCAAGACAGTAATATCCCTTTGCAAGAAGGAGGATATTCTCAGAGACTAGATGAATTTGATCAACTATTTATCGAATTAAGTTCAGACAAATGGAGCATAAGAGCGGGTGATTTGTTTTTAGAAAATAGAACTTCGAAGTTTTTAAATTTCAATAAAAAGGTTCAAGGTTTGTCTTCCCGATTTGAATTTGGAAACGTCAATTCGAAAACCACCGTCTTCGCGTCGGCAGCATTAGTAAGGGGGAAATATGCGAAAAGCACCTTTATAGGACAAGAAGGGAATCAAGGGCCGTATAAATTACGAGGGGCAAATGGCGAATTATACGTCCTGGTTATATCTGGTTCTGAGCGCGTTTATGTGAATGGAATTCTACTAACGCGAGGAGAAAATAACGATTATATTATCGATTATAATGCGGGTGAAATAAAGTTTACTTCCATTTTCCCTATAACGTCAGAAATGCGAATTTCGATAGAATACCAATATTCAGAAAGAAATTATACGCGTTTTATTACTTATGCCGGGGCTACACAGGAACACGAAAAATGGAGTATTGGAGGTTATTTATATTCGGAAAATGATATGAAAAACCAGGCTGTGCAACAAAATTTATCTGCTGGGCAAGTTCAAACTTTAGTTAATGCTGGTGATAATCCAGATTTAATGTCAACGTCTTCAGCCTATTTGGATACTTATTCGGAAAATAAAATACTCTATAAAAAAACGATAATTAATGGGATTTCTGTTTTTGTATATTCTAATGTCCCTACAGATGAATTGTACAATGTAAAATTTTCACTTATTGGTACTAATTTAGGAAATTATATTTTATCAAGTGCTGCGGCAGTCGGAAAAATATACAGCTATGTAGCGCCAATAAATGGTATCCCCCAAGGAAATTACGAACCAATAGTACGATTAATTGCTCCAACAGAACTTCAAATTGCGACCGTTTTAGGAAAGTATAACCCTTCAGAAAAAACCAGTTTGGATTTTGAAATTGGCGTTAGCAATAACGATAATAACCTGTTTTCTTCCATCGATGATTCTGATAATCGTGGTATTGCGGGAAAAATTAATTTACGGCAACAACTATTTTCAAAAAAATGGAAAATAGATTTTTTTACCAATTATCAATTGATTCAAAAGCAATTTAAAACTATTGAACGATTGTTTACCATTGAATTTGATAGAGATTGGAATTTAAATAATCCCATTGGAACACAAAGCTATTTGGTTTCAGGATTGCATTTTAACCTTCCCGAAAAAGGAAATATTACGTATCAATTTGAAAATTTGGGATTCAAAGACAGCTTTTCTGGGACTCGTCAAGTGCTGAATGGTAATTTAACCTTGAAGAAATGGAATATTCAAAATAAAGGTAGTTTTTTGAAAAGTGAAAGTAAATATTCGTCGTCTGTTTTTATTCGAAATCAAACGCAGATAAAATATCATTATAATAAAAATTGGGCTGGAGCAACATTGCGTTTAGAAGACAACCAAGAAAAATTGAAGTCAACCAACTTGTTTTCTTCATTGAGTCAGAAATTTACTGAAATTGGAGGGTTTATTGGTCGTGGCGATAGTACAAAAGTTTTTGTGGAGTTGGGCTATTTAAATAGGTCGAATGATAGTATCCAAAGTGGTATTATTAAACGAGTAAATAATTCCCAATCGTATTATTTAAAATCCAAATTAATAAAAACAGACGCTCGTGATTTATCCGTATTTGTAAATTACAGAAATTTAAAATTTACCGATTTAACCAGGGCTTCTGAGCCTTCATTAAATTCTAGAGTACTATATAATGATCGTTTTTTTAATCAATTAATTCAGCTCACAACGGCTTATGAAACCAATTCGGGGTCTATTGCTCAACAAGAATTTACCTACCTTGAGGTTGAGCCGGGACGTGGGATTTACTCCTGGAGTGATTATAATAGCAACGGAATTCAAGACTTAGAGGAGTTTCAAGTAGCCGCTTTTATAGACCAAGCAAAATACATTAGGATCTTTTTACCGAACCAAGTTTACCTGAAAACACATCAGAATAAATTCTCTCAATCGGTGACAATAAATATGAGTCAATGGCAAAATGAAAAAGGATTTAAACACCTTTTATCTTATTTCTACAATCAAACTGCTTTTCTTGGAGAACGAAAAATAGAACGTCTTGGTGATGATTTCGATTTTAATCCATTTAGCTCAAATGACACCAATTTATTGGGTTTGAATTCAAGTTTTAGAAACAGTTTGTTTTTTAATAGAGGCAAACAAAAGCATTCTATGACCTATACTTTTCTGATGGGGAGAATAAAAAACTTACTTTCTGTGGGTTCTCAAGAAAATTCAAATCAATCGCATCAATTACAATACACCCATTTATATGAAAAAAATTGGCTTTTGAATTTTGGTTCGAAAACTATTGATTCGGAGATGTCGTCAGAGAATTATTCTGCCAGAAACTATCTTTTAAAAGGGTATCAGCTGGCTCCTAAAATTTCCTATTTATTCTCTAAAAATGCGAGTTGGGATCTATTTTACGAATATCAAAGCAAAAAAAACAATTTAGGCTCCTTAGAAACATTGGCGCAAAGCCGATTTGGGACTTCTTTCACCTATTCTTCAGAAAAAAAACTAACTATGAATGGCGAATTTTCTATTTATGAAAACGGCTTCGTAGGAAGTGGTTTAACGCCTGTAGCCTATGAAATGTTGGAGGGATTACAACCGGGTTCTAATAGTACTTGGCGCTTACTAATTCAAAAAAACCTCACCGATTATTTAGATATTAATTTAAATTACCAAGGCAGAAAAAGTGAAAATAGTAATGCCATCCATACGGGAAACGTTCAGCTTAGAGCTTATTTCTAGCAATTAAGCTTACCTCTTAAGGGAAAAATGGGATTTAAAAACTTTAAGATCTGTAGTTAAAGGTTCAATATATTCAATAGTAAACCAGTAATCTGAAGAAGGAACTGGAGACCCTAAATAAGTCCCATCCCAACCCAAACTCTTAGAGCTTATCTGTTTCAGGAATTTTCCATAACGGTCATAAATGTAAATATTGGATGTTGGTTGATTTTCCAATCCAATTACATTCCAATAATCATTAAACCCATCACTATTAGGAGTAAAATAAGTTGGATAACCAATTATAAATACATTCGTACTCAAATTCGTACAGCCATTAGTATCGGTAACGGTTACTAAATGGTTTCCAGGATTCACATTGGTAAAAACGTTCGAAAATTGTAAAGCTCCATAATCTAAGGCATATTGATAATTTGGATTAGGATCTAATGCAGTTACTGTAATGGAAGCATTTTGATCAAAAGCAAACGATCCAACGGCAGAAATACTTGTTGCTGGAAGTGATGAAGTAACTGTTGCAAAAACACTCGAGGATACGCATCCAGTTGCAATATTTGTTGCTATTACAGAATAATTTCCAGCTGCTGTAGCCATAAAAGTATTTCCGTTTGATAAATTTTGTAAAACGCCATTTAAAAACCACTGAAAGGTATAATCTATGTTATTTAGTCCGCTATTTAATGTGTAAGTTGTAAAAGACACCCCTAAAGCATCCACGCATATATTTCCACCTGTTAATGAAGGTCTCGGCAATGGATTTACAATTGCAGTTACCGAAATTGGGGTTCCTACACAGCCATTTAATTCTGGAGTAATGGTATAAATTGCATTTCCAACAGCGTTTCCTGTAGTTTCCAATACTTGCACAATTGAAGTTCCCGAATCACCTAATGCTCCTATTACTCCATTTTGAACTGCTGTCCAGGTTAATACTGTGCCTGTAAGACTTGGTGATAATACAATTGAAGTGACGTCACCAGAACAAAGAGGGGCTTGAGTAGGAACTGTTGCAAAATTAGGGATTGGTTTTACATTAACTGAAACTTGAACTGGAATTCCAATACATCCATTTGAGGTTGGTGTAACTTCATAGGTGGCGGTTCCAACGGATGGTAAAATTACCGATAGCACTTGCGTAATTGCCGTTCCAGAACTAGGGGACGTTCCGGTTAAATTAGTTTGATTTACCGTCCAATTAAAAATGGTATTAATTACTGGGCTTGAAAAAGATATCGCGGTTGTTTGTCCTGAACAAAGGGTTTGACCCGCTGCAGGATTGATTATTGCTACAGGAATTGGATTTACAATTATAGAAACAGTCGTAGTAATTCCTCTACAACCATTTACTAAAGGCGTAATTGCATAAACTGCTTCTCCTGAAGAATTGGTGATGGTGCTTAATGTTTGAGCAATCATATTTCCAATTCCTATTGAACCTCCTGTAACATTATTTTGAATTAAATTCCAACTAAAATTTGTATTGGGCATTGACCCAACCAGGTTAATAGCAGTTGCGCTTCCTGAACAAATGGAGTTGAAAGCTGCGGTTGCAGTTAATGTTGGTTTAGGAGTTACCAAGACGGTAACAATTATTGGTGCCCCCGAACATCCATTATTTGTTGGTGTAATTGTATATTGAACATTTCCAACTAAAGTGCCTGTGGCGGTTAAAACTTGTGAAATTACATTTCCTGTCCCTGCAGCATCTCCTGAAACATCAGTTGCAGTTGAAGTCCAGCTGAAAGTAGTCCCTAAAATTGCACTTGATAATGAAATTCCTGTGGACTGTAGTGAACAAATTGTTTCACTGTTTGGAGTAGCTATTGCAGTTGGAATCTGGGTAATTACCACTTGCATTGTAGCCGTTGTAGCACATTCTCCAGGATTTGGTGTAAATGTATAGGTTGTAGTAACATTAGGATTAAATGCGGGTGACCAAGTCCCGTTAACGCCATTTGCGGAAAGCAAAGGAAGCGCAATAGTAGTGCCAACACATACTGGTGTAATAGTAATAAATGTAGGAGTTATAATATTTGGAATTGGATTTATATCTACTCTTACAGGAAGAGAGGTGCAATTTGAGGCATTGGTAACAGTATAATTATAGGTCCCTGTTGCTAAATTAGATAGTGTTGTGGAAGAAGTGTTTCCTGTTATTCCTCCAGGATTTATAGTCCAGTTTCCAGCTGGCAAGCCATTTAAAACAACACTCCCTGAGGCGGAACAGGTTGGGTGAGTAATTGTCCCTATTGTAGGAGCAGGAGTAGGATTAACAGTAATTGTTACTGATTTTTGATAAATACAAGACGGCGTTTCTCTAAAATAAAGATCATCAATAGCAAAATCATTATTTCCGAAGGCTTCTCTATCAATAATACTAATTATAGCAGTTGTATTGGTTCCTGAATTCCAAACATAAGAATGCTCGTCCCAAACACATGGACTAGAAGGAGCCGTTGCTACAGGTCCAATTGGAACATTATTAATTAAAACCTCTAATTTTGCCGGCCCTCCATTTACTACGGCTGTTAAGAAATAACTGAATGTATAATTTTTCCCCGGAATTACAGTAATTGGCGCTGGTGAATACCAAACTCTAGCTGTACCAGTTGTAGAACCGTCGGCAACTAACATATTTCCGCTTGAAGTCGTGTGATCTGCACAATTTGAAAATGGAGTAAACCAGTTTCTTGGATTGGTTACCACTCCATAGGCCCCCTGAACTCCTGTTGCGGGTACTGTTCCGGGTAAATAATTTACATAATCAGTAACAAACCCGAAATCTCCCATAGAAAAATCTCCGTTAATTACTAGATTTGTTGCATTGGCGGCAACTCCAGAAGTAACCGTATAAGTGGTGGTGGTAGTAGGACTAACTGTGGGCGTAGTGCTAGTATTATTGGCTGCTGTTAAAGTTGGGTCCGGAGGGTTTGCAGTCCATAAATAGGGGTCTGGGCTTCCGCTAACAGATAAATTGGTTGAGGCGCCTTGGCAAATTGTAGTTGGTGCATTTATAGTAATATCATTTGGAGGCGTCAATACTACAATAATAGGCGGAACAATTGCTCCGGCACCATCTTGAACTGAAAGAGTATACGTTCCAGAAGTTAAATTACTGAAAACCCCTGAAGAATTTGAAATAGTAAAAGTCGTTGTTGCCAATGAAAAAGTATAAGGCAGCGCTCCCCCTGCTCCAACTCCTGTTACTGATCCATCTGATGAGGAAGGGCAAGTTGGGTTAATGAAGGTTTGAGATAACGTTAATGGAAGTGCTCCTGGGGTAATAGCAAAATCATCTAATGCAAAGTCATTTCCTAGTACGCTCAAATTATTATTTCTTAATTCAATTAATGCGTTATTTGCCGTGGCTGTAAAAGTATAGCTCACACGAGTCCAGCCTTGGCTTGGAAGTGGCGCATAACTATTGGTACTTGCAGGATTAATATTGGAAGCATTCACAAAAAATACATTAATATTTGCTTGTGTTGCATTATTAGTTACATCGTTGGAAACCGACTTTATCCAATAACTAAAAGTATATACACTTCCGGCTGTAAACCCTGTCAATGCACCACCAGTTGAAGTTGATGACCACAACCTTGAATTTGGAACAGTATTCCCATCTACAACTAGCATCCTTCCAGATCCTGTGGTGTGATCTCCACCAGAAATAAAGTTACTATTTAATAATTGAGGATTGGTTGTAATTGCATAATTTCCTTGAAAACTTGAGCCCGTTGGAGGATTAATTTGGGTATAACCAATTCCGTTAATAAGAAACCCAACCCCATTTCCTCCTGATTCAAAATTACCGTTTATCAGTGTTTGCGCTGAAATAGTAGTGAAAAAGGATATTAAAATTGAAAAAAGTAAGAGCTTAATTTTTTTTTTCATTTTCTTGGATTGCATTCTGGTTGTTTTATATTATTTCACTAGTAAGAATTCTGAACGTCTATTCTGTTCGTGGTCCTTTTCAGTACAATTTTCTTTGCAATCTACTTTTAGTTCTGTTTCGCCATATCCTTTTCCAGATATTCTATTTGCAGCAATTCCATTAGAAATTACATATTGTATAGTTGCTTTAGCGCGTTTATCAGACAAAAGCAAATTAAATTCATCACTCCCTCTATTATCGGTGTGTGATTTTACAAATATAATTAACTTTTCGTTATTTTTCATTATTTGAACCAATTTGTCCAACTCAAACGCACCCTGTTGCGTAATATTACTATTATTGTATTCGAAGAAAATTGGTTTTAATAAAACTTCTTTTTCTGAAATAATCGCTGAAATTGGATTTAGAGCAGCGCTAATTTTTATGCTTCCTCCCATTTTATTACTAGCAGTTACCTCAAATGAATTACTTTCAAAACCCTCTTTTGTAGCTTGAATAGTATGCCTTTTTTCGCACTCTACGGTATAGGAAACTTCTCCTTTGCTATTGGATTTTTCAGTCGAAATTATGTTGTTTTTATCATCTAAAATAGACACATTGGCTTCCGCTAAAATAGCTCCTGTATTAGCGTTTGTTACTATTGTGTTAACTTCATAATTACAAGCCGGTTTTAGTTGAAAAATATCGTCATTCCCATTTCTATTACTCGCTAAAAAGCCAATTTTTTTGTTTTCGTTGAATGAGAATGCAAAATCGTCTTTTTCGCTATTTACTGGTTTTCCTAGATTTTTAACTTCTGAATTGGCATTTAAATCAATTTTATAAATGTCCATAGCACCTAGCCCCAGATGGGCATCAGAGGAAAAATAAAGAACGTTGTCAGAGGTAATAAATGGAAAACTCTCATTTCCTTCTGTATTTATTTTTTTGCCTAAATTTTCAGGGGGTCCATAACTTTCGTTTTCAGAAATTGTTACTTTCCAAATATCAACTCCGCCAATACTCCCGGGCCTATTTGATGAAAAATAAAGCGTTTTCCCATCTTTGCTAATGCTAGGATTACCCGTTGAATAGTCTTTACTATTGAATGGCAATGAGGTAATTTGGTCCCATTTACCATTAACGAGTTTTGCACTAAAAATATTGTTTTTTCCCAATTTTAACTTGTTGGATTTGTCTTTTTCAAAAGAGTTTTCCCTAAAACTTTCGCTTGTAAAATAAAGTGTGTTTCCATCCTGGCTTATTGATATTGAGCCATCGTGGTATTTTGAGTTTAACTCTTTTACAAGGAGAATGTTGCTGATTGTTCCGTCTTCATTTAAATTGGCTTTGTAGATATCTAGAAAGGGTTCTTTTGTCCAACTGTAAATTTTACTGTTAGAATTTCTAGCGCTTGTGAAATAAATCGAATTGCCTTGTAAAACAGCGCCAAAATCAGATTTGTCTGAATTAATTTCAATTGATTTTATATCAAAGAAGTTTTTTTGGACTAACAATGCTGGGACATAATTAGGATTTTCGTTGAATATTTTGGTTCTAGAGTCATCCGGTTGCATGGTTGCAAATATTTGCATTTGCTTATTTGATTCCGCATAATTTCCATTTGCTTTAAGCATTTGCGCATATCGATAGTACAGTTCAGAATCTTGTTTTTTAGTTATTGCTTTGGCATACCATTTAGCTGCTTCTTTTGTATTGTAGATGTTATAATAACAATCTGCTAATTGACGATAAACATATCCGTCAGCATTTTGGGTGGCTACTAATTTAAGATAGGATTCTGCGGCTGAAATAAATTCGAACTTTTTAAAAAGCTTATCTGCAACTTGGGTGTCTTTGTTTTGAGCAGAAAGTAGCGAACTCACCAATACAAAACTTAATATTATATATGTTTTTTTCATTATTTAGGAAGCTTTAGTTTAGAAAAATCTAGGAGACTGTGATACTTTATTTGGGAAATTCAAATCAAATAATAATATAATTTCATGAGATGAAGGCGTGGTAACTTTCAAATCGGAAACAATATGATCATAGGCATATCCAATTCTTAATGAAGGGGTAATAGTGTAATTTACCATCGCTCCAAAGGAGTCTTGTAGTCTATAAGTAGCGCCCATTTCAAATTTTTCTATATACAGAAAGTTGGCAGATATGTCTAAAGATGTTGGGGTGTTGTAAGCCGATTTTACCATTGCAAAAGGCTTGAATTTTAAATTTGGATTTAAATCAAACACATATCCTCCTGTTATAAAATAATGGGGAACTTTCTTTTCAAGGAAATAATTGCCATCGTTATTTAAATGGGGGGCATTTAACATATTTGGGATTGAGGCTGCAAAATAATATTTGTTAGTATAATAAAAAATCCCGGTTCCAAAATTTAGATTTGAGGTATTCGAATCTTGCGCAAAAGCACCGTCGCCTTGTTGCTGAAGCGAATTGTTAATGTCGCTAAACAATCCGATTTTTTGAATTGTAATTCCCGCTTTTAAACCTAAAGCCAATCGATGTTCACCGCCTAAATTTAAGGTGTAGGAAAAATCGCCATAGATATTGTTTTCATCTACGGGTCCTATTTTATCTGAAATTATTGACAATCCAACCCCCACGTTTTTTCCAACGGGTACCGATCCGGAAAGTGAAAAAGTAGTTGGTGCATCTTCAATTTCTAACCATTGTTTTCTATAAAGCAATCCAAAAGATAAATTTTCCTTAGATCCTGCATAGGCTGGATTGATTATATTCATATTATACATGTATTGAGTATAATGTGGTGATTGTTGTGCGTTGACATTTATAGACGTCAAAAATATTAGAAGCACGATTAAAAGTATTTTTTTCATTTCGATGTGTTAATAGCTATAATTATTTGTTGATATATACCCAACCTGTTTTGGTTTTTCCATTTGTATATTGAACTACAAAATAGTAGGTTCCGTCGGGTAATTCCGCTCCCGAACTTGATTTTCCAGTCCATTCATTGGTGTAATTACTTTTTGAATAAACCTCTATTCCATATCTATTAAAAATTTGCAGCTTTTGTACATTTAAGTTACTTAAGTCAAAAATGTCATTGTTGCCATCGCCGTTAGGAGAAATTCCTTTTGGAATGGTACATTGAATATTAGTTACAGAAACTGGTTTTTCTTCACTGCATCCATTGTTAGACAATTCCAAACTATAATTTCCTTCAGCAGTAATTCTAATTGAAGGTGTAGTCCCAATATTTTGATGCAAATTATTATACCAAATATAACTAGCATTTAAAGTACCAATTCCTACAGCGCTCAACACAAAATTACTACCATCACAACCTTTGGTTATAGTAAACTCAGGAAACGGAGTTACGGTTATTGTCATCAAGGCAGTGGTAGCACATTGTCCATTACTTGGCGTAAAGGTATAAGTGGTGGTTGCCGAATTATTTATTGCAGGTGACCAGCTTCCAGTAACCGAATTATTTGAGGTTGTAGGCAATGCGGCTAATGCGCCCCCAGCACAAATAGCCGGAACTTGGCTGAATGTTGGAGTGACATTAGGAATTATACTAATAATACTGCTTCCATTTGTGGCGCATTGACCAACAGACGGAGTAAAAGTATAAGTTGTAGTTGCTACATTATTAAGGGCTGGCGACCAAGTTCCAGTAATTGAATTATTGGAAGTTGTTGGTAAAGGGGATAAAGCAACTCCGGAACAAATTGGGTTTATTGGGGCAAATAAGGGGGTAACAATTGGATTTACGGTAATTGTTAGGGTTCCATTTGCAACACATTGCCCAGAAGTTGGAACAAATGTATAGGTCGTGGTTACTAAATTATTAAGCGCTGGCGACCATGTTCCTGTAATAGAATTATTAGAGGTGGTAGGCAATGGAGATAAAACAGCTCCAACACATACTGGATTTACAGAATTAAATGTTGGGGTTATGCTTGGGGTTACTGTAATAACCACCGATTTCGATAAATTACATATTACATTGGTTGTAAAAGAAATGTCATCAAGGGCGAAATCATTTCCTCCCGATGCAACCACTTTGTCGTACATTGCAATTTGAGCTGAAGTCGCCGTTCCTGAGTTCCAAGTGTACGTTCTCAAAGCCCAGTTACATTCTGCAGAAGGAGCCAGATTGGTTCCTATAACAACCCCATTTATTTTTACTTCAATGTTAGCTGGATTTGGCATTGCCACGGTTTGCACCCAATAGGAAAAAGTATAGGTTTGATTGGGTTGTACGGTGATCGTTTGTCCCCAAACTTTGTCTGCCCCAGCATTGGAGGTAGAGCCGTCAATAACCATCATTTTACCTGTTCCGGTAGTATGTTCTATATTACAACTTGGGAAAAACTGAAACCATGCATTGGCCGTAGTTACTACCCCATAGGCCCTTTGAACTCCTGAGGTTCCTGCATTTGCAATGAAAAGATAATCGGAAGTAAAGCCCAAATTTCCCTGGGAAAAATCACCATTAGTAACCATATTTGCTGAAGGAGAATTCCCAGTTGAAGTTACGGTATATGTGGTGGTTTGATTTGGACGAACTACAGGAGAAGTATTAGTATTATTAGCGGCCGTTAAAGAGGCGTCTGGCGGATTTGCGGTCCACAGCACCCCTGAGGTACTTCCGCTTACGGATAAAGTGGTAGGGGTTCCTGCACAAATTGTTCTAGGCACACTAGTTGACAAATCAGTTGGTGCAATAAGGATGATAGACTGCGTTACGAAAGAAAACGCATCGGAAATAATTAAGGTATAGGTGCCTGGTGCTAAATTAGAAAATACACCTGTAGCGCTTGTTAAGGTAGTTGTTCCATTGGATAATGAAAAATTCGAATACGGCAAACTTCCTCCTGTTGCGGTTCCATTAATTGCACCGTTATTGAGCCCTGGACATGTTGGATTAGTAGCTGTATAGCTCAATACTAAAGCCGGCGGTAGACTTGTTGTTTTATATGAATTTACCGAATACATAGAAACAGATAAAATCATGAAGAGTAGAGAGATTGCTTTTTTCATAAAGGTAATTTTAATTAAAAGTCTAATTTAGGAAACTAATCTATGATTTGAATTGATTAGAATTATATAAAAACTATACATAATTATATGTTTTGTAAAGCAAAGCTAAAAATAGGTGTTATTCCCTTTTTTTATATCCATGGAAAGGCAGTATAAAAGAGGTTGAAATAAAAATGTTGTGGTGTTGTATAGCTACAATGACATTTGAATAATAGTTATATTTTTTATTAGTATTAATTTGAAAATCATATTATAAAAAATAGCGACTAGCTTTCAAATTGGACTTAAATATGCGAAATATAAATCGATATAATAGACAAGAAGAAACAATTGGGACTATAGTAAAAACTATAATGGGCATTTTACAAAAGTAAAATGCCCATTTTCTGTGGAGAATATCGGATTCGAACCGATCGCCTCTACGCTGCCAGCGTAGCGCTCTAGCCAAATGAGCTAATCCCCCTTGCTTTCGCAAATATACATTATTTTAGTTTTATATAAAGCAATATCTATTTTTGAAAGTAGAATGATTACAATTTACTAAATTTGCATTCAAATACTTTAACAATGAGCAATATTAGAATAACCAAACAATTTAATTTTGAAACCGGACACGCGTTATATGGCTATGATGGAAAGTGCAAAAACGTCCATGGACACAGTTATAAATTGTCAGTTACCGTTATTGGAAAACCCATTGCCGATAATTCAAATGTAAAATTTGGAATGGTTATCGATTTCACCGATTTAAAGAAAATTGTAAAAGAAGAAATTGTAGATCAATTTGATCATGCTACCGTATTTAACAAAAACACCCCTCATGTGGAGTTGGCAAAGGAATTACAAGCTCGGGATCACCATGTTATTTTGGTAGATTATCAACCTACAAGTGAAAATATGGTTATCGATTTTGCCAATAGAATAAAAAGTAGATTGCCACAAGGTATAAATTTGCATTCTTTAAAACTGCAAGAAACAGAAACTTCATTTGCAGAATGGTACCAATCCGATAATTAATTTAAGTCAATTACGAAAATCCGTTTTCATCAATTGTTTTGATAAAATGAAATCCCCGTGGCTCATACCCTTGATTGTAATAAAATCGATGGGCCGGAAAATTCCCCGTAAATGCATCTAACACCACACAAGAACATAAAAGTTCTTTGGCTTTAGCATCAATAAAGTCTGTAATTATTTTTCCAACCCCCTTTTTTCTATGATCAGGATGGACAATAAAATTATCAATTTCTAAATACGGACCCGTCCATAATTTAGTATTGTGCCAAAACCCGGAGAGCCCAATACATTGCTTGTTTTCAAAAATAGCTGCCTGTTTGTAGCCATTTGGCAACATCCTACTTAAGTAGGATTCATAGGTTTCAACCGTCATGTTAGGGTACAGAAAATGAATCATTTCTATTTGGGCAGCCATCTCTGAAACGGTTTCTAATTGTCGTATTTCCATTTTAATTTTTTAATTATAAAATTAAAAAAAGCCAACAAATTTTGCTGGCTTTTTAGTTTTTTTATTCCCTCTTCGGGGGCGGGCTAGGGTCTCTATCCTTTTAAAGCTTCTGCTCCACCAACAATCTCCAAGATTTCATTGGTAATTGCTGCTTGACGGGCTTTGTTGTAGGTCAATTTCAATTGGTCTCTCAATTCCGTTGCGTTGTCTGTCGCTTTGTGCATTGCAGTCATTCTAGCTCCGTGCTCTGAGGCAAATGAATCTCTAATCCCTTTGTATAATTGTGTTTTTAATGATTTTGGAATCAATGTCAAAACAATATCTTCTTTTGAAGGTTCAAAGATATAATCTCCGGTTGATGCGATTGTATCTGATTTCAATGCTTCTAAAGGCAAGAATTGCTCGGTTTGAACGATTTGAGTAGCTGCATTTTTAAATTGGTTGTAAACCAATTCTATTTTGTCATACTCTCCAGAAATGAATTTTTGAGTTAGAACGTCAGCAATAACTGCAACATTTTCAAATGATAAATCGTCAAATATTGAACTTTGATTTTCAATAACGGTAGCCGTTTTACTCAAAGCGTCATTCCCTTTTTTACCAATTGCAAAAATATCCACTTGCTTTCCTTCGTAAAATAAAGCTCTGTTTTTTACTTCCTTAATTACATTTGAATTAAATGCGCCACACAAACCTCTATTGGAAGTAATAGCTACAATTAATACTTTTTTAATTTCACGTTGAGTAGTAAACTCTCCGCCTGCATCACCATCAAGGTTGGCAGAAAGATTTTGTAATAATTCCGTTAATTTTTCGGCATAAGGTCGCATTGCTGTAATCGCATCTTGTGCTTTTTTAAGCTTTGCTGCAGAAACCATTTTCATCGCAGAAGTGATCTGCATCGTTGATGAAACGGAAGTAATTCTATTACGGATTTCCTTTAAGTTTGCCATTTATTTTTTCTATTTTGAATTTTAAATTTTAAATTTTAAATTACAAAAAGACGAGCAATTCATAATTTAAAATTCAAAATTTAAAATAACTTTTAGTTATATTTCGCCGAAACTTCTTTTGCTACATTTTCAATAACAGACGTAATGTTGTCATCTAATTTTCCAGCTTTCAAAGCGTCTAGCGTATCTCTGTGTTTGTTATTCAAAAATTCTAAAAAGTCTTTTTCGAATTCTTTTACTTTGTTTACAGGCACATTTCTCAACAAGTTTTTAGAACCCGCATAGATAATTGCAACTTGATCTTCAACAGTATAAGGACTGTTTAATCCTTGTTTCAAAATTTCAACGTTTCTTCTTCCTTTTTCAATTACGTTCAATGTTACTGCATCTAAATCAGAACCAAACTTAGCGAAAGCTTCCAATTCACGGAATTGCGCTTGGTCTAATTTTAATGTTCCTGCTACTTTTTTCATTGATTTAATTTGTGCATTTCCACCAACACGAGATACCGAAATACCTACGTTAATTGCGGGACGAACTCCTGAATTAAACAAATCTCCATCAAGGAAAATCTGACCGTCTGTAATCGAAATTACATTCGTTGGGATATACGCAGAAACGTCACCCGCTTGAGTTTCAATAATTGGTAATGCAGTCAACGAACCTCCTCCTTTTACAATTGATTTCAAAGTATCTGGCAAGTCGTTCATATTTTTTGCAATGTCATCGTTTGCAATTACTTTACACGCTCTTTCTAATAATCTACTGTGCAAGTAAAAAACGTCTCCAGGATAGGCCTCACGTCCCGGTGGTCTTCTCAATAAAAGAGAAACCTCACGATACGCAACTGCCTGTTTAGATAAATCATCATAAACAATTAAAGCTGGACGACCTGAGTCTCTAAAATATTCTCCAATAGCTGCACCTGCAAAAGGAGCATAAACTTGCATTGGAGCTGGGTCAGAAGCATTTGCAGCAACGATAATGGTATAGGCCATTGCTCCTTTTTCTTCTAACATTTTAGCAATTCCCGCTACAGTTGACGCTTTTTGCCCAATGGCAACATAGATACAAAATACAGGTTTTCCTGCATCGTAAAATTCTTTTTGATTCAAAATGGTATCAATACAAACAGTTGATTTTCCTGTTTGACGGTCACCAATTACCAATTCACGTTGTCCACGACCCACTGGAATCATTGCATCAACTGCTTTGATACCCGTTTGTAATGGTTCAGTAACTGGCTGACGGAAGATAACTCCAGGCGCTTTTCTTTCCAAAGGCATTTCGTATAAATCTCCACCAATTGGTCCTTTTCCATCTATAGGAAAACCAAGTGTGTTTACTACACGACCTACCATTTGTTCTCCTGTTTTCAAAGAAGCAATACGTTGCGTTCTTTTGGCAGTTGAACCTTCTTTAATTCCTGTTGACGGCCCTAAAAGTACCACCCCAACATTATCTTCTTCAAGATTCAAAACGATTCCTTCCAATCCGTTTTCGAATTCTACTAATTCTCCGTATTGAACATTTGATAACCCGTAAACACGAGCAATACCATCTCCAACTTGAAGTACAGAACCTACTTCTTCTAATGTAGCACCAGTTTCAAAACCTTCTACTTGTTTTTTTAATATTGCTGATATTTCAGCAGGTTTAATTTCCGCCATAATTATATAAATAACTAGTTACTTAATTCTCTTTTTAATACGTGTAATCTGTTGGCTACTGAAGCATTGTATTGCTTGTCGCCTATTCTTAAAATAAATCCTCCAATAATTGAAGCATCTACCGTGTTTTCAATGGTTACTTTTTTATCTGAAAAAGTAGCAATTTTTGCCAATACTTTAGCTTCTAAAGCCGCATCCATTGGGAAAGCTGTAGTTACTTTTGCCACTTCAACGCCATTCATTACGTCAAACAAATTATTGTATTCAACAGCAATTGCTGCTAAAATTTCAAATCTTTTGTTTTCCAATAATAAATGAAAAAGACTTTGTGTAACGGGATTAACCGAAGCAAAAACTTCTATAACTACATTCTTTTTAGTATCGGTTTTAATCAAAGGGTTTTGAATAAAATGCGTCAATTCAGTATTCCCAGTAATTGTTTTTGCAATTAATGTCATATCGGCACTCACTTCAGAAGCTACTCCTTTGGAATCGGCGATTTCTAAAATGGCTTTCGCATAACGAATGGCTGCTCTAATTCCTGACATATTAGTTTAATTTAGCGTCGCCTAACATTTTCTCTACCAATTTCACTTGGGATTCTTTGTTAGATAATTCTTCTTTCAATAATTTTTCGGCAATTTCCAATGACAACGTTGCAACGTGAGATTTTAATTCTGCCAAAGCGGCATTTTTTTCACCTTCGATTGCTGCTTTCGCTTGCTCAATCATTTTTAAACCTTGGGCTTGCGCTTCATTTTTTGCATCAGCAACCATTTTCTCTTTCATTTCACGAGCGTCTTTCAACATCGCGTCACGTTCTAATCTTGCTTCTTGCAAAATACGTTGGTTGTCCGATTGAAGGTTTTGCATTTCTTTTCTAGCATTTTCAGCAGAAAGTAATGCGTTTTTTATTGATGTTTCTCTTTCGTTGACGGCTCCAAGAATTGGTTTCCATGCGAATTTTCTTAATAATATTAAGAACACAATGAAAATTATTGATGTCCAAAAAATTAAACTCTCAGGTGCGGTAAAATTCATATATAAATGTTTTTAATTGTTTAATTAAAACTTTCTGAAACCAACCGTTTCAGAAAGTTTTTTTAAAATTACTTTGCAATTAATGCAACAACTACAGCGAAAAGTGCAACCCCCTCAACAAGAGCGGCTGCAATAATCATAGTAGTTTGAATTTTTGAATGTGCTTCTGGTTGACGAGCGATTGCATCCATTGCAGACCCACCAATTCTTCCAACTCCGATTCCTGCTCCAATTGCAGCTAATCCAGCACCGATTCCAGCTAATACCATAATAGTAAATTTATATAGTTAATAATTAATAAAACTCAATTAATGATGGTCGTGATCTTCTACAGCTTGACCAATGAATAATGCTGTAAGTAATGTAAATACATATGCTTGTAAGGCTGCAACAATTAATTCAAGTACGCTCATAAAAAGAACGAATACTCCAGAAATTGGGGCTACTGCAACCGAATTAAAAATAAAAATTAATGACACCAAACTCAAAATAATAATGTGACCTGCCGTAATATTGGCAAACAAACGAATCATTAATGCGAATGGCTTTGTGAATATTCCTATGATTTCAATAGGAATCATAATTGGATAAAGTAATTTTGGAACAGGTGGCATTAAGATATGGCTCCAATAGTTTTTATTACCACTAAATAGAGTAACCAAAAAGGTAATAAATGCCAAAACAAAGGTAAAAAATATGTTTCCTGTGAGATTTGAACTAAATGGAAAAAAAGGAATTAATCCAATTAAGTTATTGATCCATACAAAGAAGAAAACTGTTAATAAATAGGGTGTGTATTTATCTGCTTTTTTTCCAATATTTGGAATTGCAATATCGTCTCTAACGAATGTAACTAGGGGTTCTAGAAACCCGGCTATTCCTTTTGGAACTAAATTGCTGTTTTTATAATTTTTTGCTGTAAAAAAGAATAAAGCAAACAAAATAATTACTGAAAGAAACATTGAAAAAACATTTTTTGTAATCGAAAAATCTAATGGTCTTGCCGATAAATTAAAAGCCCCTCGGTCTTCTTCTTTCAATAGTTTATATTTATCTGTATAATAAATCACTTCGTTGTTTCTAACAAAACTTTGTTGGTCTATTGCAACTTCATGTTCGCCTGAATTATCATGATGAAATTCTTTTGAAGAAAACATTAATAGCCCATTGTTTGTCCATAAAATTACGGGTAAAAAAAACGTAATCGGCTCTCCATTCCAATCCATAATGTGAAATTCATGAGAATCTCCTATGTGAGAATTGATTAGTTCGCTTGCGTTAAATTCTTTGTCTTCGTTAGTTGTTTTGGCGTGATGTTCGTTTGTAGTCACAACTTCTTCAACAACCTTAACAGGAGCATCGTTGCTATTGTTTGCAAAATTTGCTACCGGCATTAAAGCTAGTGATAATACTAGAAGAAGTTTGTTAGTAATATTTGAAATTTTCATTATTAAATAGATTGTCAAAATATAAGTTCCAAAAAATTTTTGCAAAGGTACATCTTTTATTGAAAATTGAAAAGATATAATTATAATTTTTATTTGTCTTTTTTTGAGATTTTTATCGAGCGTTTATAAGTCGTAC
The DNA here is from genome assembly GCA_903819815.1 of uncultured Bacteroidota bacterium. Lineage (GTDB taxonomy): Bacteria > Bacteroidota > Bacteroidia > Flavobacteriales > Flavobacteriaceae > Flavobacterium. The sequence goes on along the minus strand of CAIJFC010000110.1, from coordinate 9,102 downwards.
TGCAAATATTGTTTCAAAAATTAGAAACAGAAAATAGGGGACAAAAAAGGCAATAACATCATATACTACAATGTTTTTTGATTGAATTAATGGCAGCAAAAAAACAACCGAAGCCATCATTTTAAGCAAGCCAGACGTTAAAAACGCAAAGCCCGTTTTTTCGGGATATTTATTATTTACAAAAAACAAAAATATATAGATAATCAATGTTGCTATAAAAAGAAATAGATAAATTGAAACTATACTTGTTTCTAACTTCAAATCATAAAAAAAATGATTGATAATTATTTTGTTTAAAAGATATAAAAGCAAGGTATAGGGGATGAAGTATGTTATAAAAGTACCGATTTTAGCCATTTTTTATTTGTTTTTATTTAAGTTTTTAACTTGTCGGAAGATATTATACAATGAAACAAAAACAGATGCTAACGAAAAAACAATTGTGTAGGTGTTGTTTTGATTGCTTTGTCTTTCGTCTAGCCAAATTCCAAAATAGGTTAACCCAAAAATAATAACCCCCATTTGAATTGGGATATTAATTAAGGCAAGCCATTTGCGATTGTTTTGCTTTTTTGAATCTTTGTTGGAAGCCATAAATTACTCCATTGGATTCATCACGCAGGTGGCGCTGAAATCGGCACCTGGATCGATTGAAAGCTTGCCGCAAACTACTTCTCCACAAACACTTGCGTTACCTTTTATATTTAATAATTCCGCCACTTGAATTTTGCCCTCAAAATTCCCTTCAATGTCGGCATTTATACAAGTAATATCTCCTTTTACACTTCCGGCAGGTCCAATTACAATTTTACCCGTAGATTCAAAATTGCCTATTAAATGCCCGTCAAGTCGAAAATCGGCAGGTGAAATTATGTTTCCATTTATAGTAGTTCCTTCCACAATTCTGTTGGTTTTTCCTAACAGATCGGTATATGGTTTTGGGTTTTTATTAAACATGGGGTTACTTATTTAGGCTTTGTTAATTCTTCTTTTTCAATTGTGCCTTTATTCAATACCGGCATGGCGTTTCCTCCGTCCATATTTGGAGGGGGAGCCCCTTCGTTTTTCTGGTCTGGAGCATCTAACGGGTTTGTTGTATTTTCCTTTTTTATTTCCTTAGCGGGCTCTACGGTTTTTGGCTCTGGCGCTTTTACTATTGGAGATGGAGCCACCACAGGGGCAACTAAATATTCTTCGATGTTTTTATTAATTTGGACCACTTTATAGTTATAATTATTAATTATAATTGGTTTTTGCTGGATCTTATATTCCTTTTTAATTCTTAAGGTGTCAATTATTCCTTTTGAAAATTGTTCTGAAATAATTCCATGAATCACCATAAAATTATCTTCTGAATTATAGATGTCTTCCGAAAAAGTCAAGCGATCCAATTGGTGATCGGCCACAAATTTTTTGATTTTTTCACTTAAGATTTTATTATTTTTTTCATCATTATAAGGAAGTCTATAAAGTATTTTCCATGATTTTGGCGCTACCGAATAGAATTTAAAACTCTCCAAAACAGGAATGTCTTTCTTGATTATCTCTTCGGCTTGCTTCCCTTCAATATTGTTTGGATAATTTAAAGCTACAAAATTCAATGCCTTTTTATATTCAATTACTCCTTTTAATTTCCCTGTGGTGTTGGCTTTCAATAACTCGTATTTCGCAACTATTTCTTCCCCTTCAAATTGATCAATTCCTTTTTCTAATTCTTCATTTACTATCCTGTAATCTCCCTTTTCGTATAATTTATAAAGTTTGTTGTAGGTAACTTCAGGAGCGTCAACCGCTGCAATTTCAGGGTTGGTATTGCTTAAAATTTCAGCATATCTTGAATTTGGAAATTGGCTTATAATTTTTTCTTTAATCGCTAAAGCCTTTTCTTTATTGATGATTTCGTAAATTTTATAGAGATTATACATTGACGGAAGCACCAATCTTTCCTCCGGATTGTAATTCAATAATTGCTCTAATTTATTTGCAGCAAGCTGGTATTCCTTGAATTTTTCTTTATAAATAGACCCCAACTGATAATAGGCAAAATTTCTTTCTCTAATTATACTGTCAATCACTATTTGATTGGTTGGTAAGTCTTTCAAATAAAAGGAAGCCGTATATTTTTCTTCGGTTTTTTCATCCTTCGCAATTGAAGTGTCTACATTAGGATCATTATTTAAATTTGGATCATTATTGTTATTGGTTGCTGCCTCAGATGACAATCTCCAATTGTTTTTATAGGCACGATTCCCCCAGGTTTTTTTAAACTGGAGTTTTCCATATGCCACCGATTTTGTGTTGTAGAAATAAAAATCGCTTTCTTTGCCAATACTTGTTGATGCTTGCAAATTCATCGGTGGAGCTTCCCCTTTTTGACTTGCTGAATTTTTTGCGTCTGTTCCGCTTAATGGCGGACCACCGGCTGTATTGTTGTTTTGTTTGTTCTTTTCGTCTGCTTTTGCGGCTATTGCTTTCTTAAGATCGTCTTCTTTTTTTAATTTTAGAATGTACTTTTCATAATAGGTAATTCTGTCCAATTCCGACATTTTAAAAACGTTAATCACGCTGTCGTTTCTATTGGCAATTCCCTCGTATTTTATTACATCGTCTAAATTTTCGCGCTTCTTTTTTATAAATCTAAATTCACGTGATCGAGGTTTTAATTGAACCAATGTACTGTCAAAATACTTTCCTGCGTCTGGATATTTGGCTTCTTTAAAATAAATAGCAGCCAAGTTTCTATAGTTCGATGCAATGGTATAAGTGTCTCCTGTTTTTGCTTTTAGAGATTTATTGTATTCTTTTTTAGCAGTTCCAATTTTATTATTTTTATCATAATATAGCGCTAAGTGATGGTGAAGCACGTCTAAAAAAGGGCGGTTTTCTCTATCCGCAAGGAGTTTGTTGAATGTTTTTAGGAACGAAATCGAGTCTGTTTTTTCATATCCAGACAATTGTGCTTTATTGACTTTGGCATGAATTACATAAATTCTTGGAGATTTTCGTTTCATATCAATAACCGATTGATAAGCAATTGCTGCACTGTCTTTATAACCTAGTTCTTGATAAATTTGAGCTAAAATAAAACGATATCTTGCTTTTTCCTCTTTCGATTTTGTAAACTGAGTCGCTAATTTTAGGCTTGCAATTGCGCTGTCTTTTTTTCCAACATTAATGAATGCTTGAGAAATCGTGGCTTTAGCATCAGCTAAAATCTGTTTTTTAAGTCTACTATCTTTAAGAATGTATTTTAGATTTTTTAATGCCAACTCATCATTTTCCAAACGCATATTGGTTTTTTCTCTCCAAATTCTAGCTTCTAGGATTTTATCGCTGGTTGGCGATTTGTATAAAACATAATTAAACGCTTCTAATGCGGGAATAAATCTTTGGTCGTAATACCTTGTTTTTCCTAACAATAAATAGGCCTCGTCCATTTGGTAGTTTCTCTCAATCCCATTGATATTCATGGAATGTTTTTGAATAGCTTTTGTAGCCTTAGTTTCGGAGCGTTCAAAGTTGGCGTTTTTGGCTGTTTCAGGCTGGTCTTCTTCCTTGGTAACCTGCATTCTTTCGATGGGCAATGTTTCCCAAAAGTTGTCTTTATAAGTACCTTTAAGATCGGCAATCCCTTTGTCTAATGCTATTTGGCCGTTGTATAAAATATTGTCTCTGGCGCTTAGGGCGTGCATATTTCTAGATACAAAAGTGTCCCTTTTGGTAGAACAAGCTATCAATAAAAGGACAAAACCTAGGGTGAACGAATATTTAAATATATTGTTTTTCAATTTGAAAAGATTTTATTCTTAAACTACTAAATCGCGATTTTAGTATATAACACGTAAAAATACACTTCTTTTTGACACTAGAAAAGGTTCAGGGGGTTTTTTGGAAAACTAATTGTGATTTCTGTAAACCTGACAGGTTTTGAAAACCTGTCAGGATTTATCTTTAGTTAAAAAAAACATAAACAAAAAAGTAGCGAGACTGATTGTTATAGAATAAATATAAAAAGACTTGTTAGTGCCTTTTTCTTTTAACAAAAATAGCAAAGAAAATAGTGGCAGTAAACATAAAATCACTAAAGCCGGAAGCCACAGAATCTCATATAGTACTCCAACTAAAGTAAAACGATACACATTTATGACCTGTCCCAAGCACCAGAAACCTGAAAACAAAATACTCAAGATAAAAACTACTTTACTAGTTTTCGAATTTTTAAATAGGGTTGAAGTCTCTTTCATACATTTTAAATTAATCTAATAATTTTTATACCTGACAGGTTTTGAAAACCGGTGAGGTGTAACGAGGGCACGCCCAAATTAAACTGCGAAAAACGCTTCTAATTCCTTCAACGTTTCTGCAGAAGTCACGATGTCTTTTACAATTTCACCTTTGTTTAAAGCTACAATTCGGTCACAAACCTCAACGGTGTGTTGCAAATCATGGCTGGAAACCAATACGGTAATATCAGGATTTTCGGCCAATTCTTTAATGATTTTCTTTAGACGGCTTACCGTTGTTGGATCTAAATTGGCAAACGGTTCGTCCAAAATTACGACTTTTGGGTTACCAATTAGCGTGGCAATAATACCGACTTTTTTCTGGTTCCCTTTCGATAAATCACGTAAATATTTTTTATTTCTTAAGATTTCATCGTTGAAAAATTCTTCGTGTTTTTCAAGCAAAGCATTTACATCGGCTTTGTTTTGCCCGCGGATGTCGCCAATGAAATAAAAGTATTCTTCGGCAGTTAAGTACCCTATTAAAAATGATTCGTCTAGGAAGGCGGAGGTGAACGGTTTCCAGTCTTCGCTGGTGTTCACCTGAATTTCATTGTTGGTTAATGTCCCAGTGGTGGGTTGGATTAAATCCAAAAGCAAACTGAAAAAAGTGGTTTTTCCAGCGCCATTGTTTCCTACTAATCCAAAGCTTTGTCCTTTTGGGATTTCCAAGTTGGGGATATTCAATACGGTAGTTCCGTTGTATGTTTTTGAAAGTTGAGTTACTTGTATCATTAAAAAAAGTTTATTCGGTTAATTGATAATTTGTTTAATCGGTTAATTTTCTTGTTGTTTAAATCCGTTTAAAGTGGCGTATTTTCTAGTTTGATATCCTTTAGTTATAAAATTCATCAACGTATTTCTAAAAAGCAACCCAATAAATCCGATGGCTGCAATGGCGATAATAGCTGTTTCGATGTTGAATAGCTCCGAGAAAATAAAGAAAATAAGCCCAGGAATTAGAAATAATGGCAGCCCCACAATCCATTGAGCGGCACCGGTTCCTTGGTAATTCATAAAAGGTGATTTTTCTAAATCAATGCGCTTCACATTAAAAGAACCTGCAAACATTAGAACGGGAATATTAATTCCGAGATTATAAAGGGCGCAAGCCAAATTAGTTGCCAAAACATTCCAGCCAAAATAAACGTAGGGCGTGGTTAGTAAAGCTAAAACAACTACCGAAAATGACATTAATCCCACTTTGGAGTCTAAATATTTTCGGAAAGTGATGTTTTGCGATAGGATCATTCCAAAATAACTAGAATCCCATGATGGAATAAATTGTCCGAAATTGAGCATAAATATTCCCGACATTAAAAGACCAACCACAAGATTAAGAAAGGATATTTCACTTTGCCTAGGGTTGGTGTAAATCATTAATCCATAAAGTAAAAAGATAAATGACATAAAAACCGTTGTTCGCGGTCTTTTATTTCTCCAAATTAACTTTAAATCCAATTGCAAAAAAGGTGCAATTTCGCCAAAGCGTTTGGTCCAACTTAAATCGGTTGTTTTCGCTTCTTTGATTTTTGTTCTTAAGGTATTGTCTATGTAAAAATTGCTTTTTAGATAATTATAATTCCAAAAATACAACCCGGATAAAAGCAATAAAGGCGCTAGAACTAGAATTGGATTTAATAATAAACTGTTTAAAATAGTTCCTGTGAAACTGCTTATTTTGAAAATTTCGAAATATTCTAAACCCACAAAAGTTCCGCCCAATATCGCAAAAACTAAGAAGGCTAGGATATTATCTGCAAATTTCTTTTTGATTAAAAAGTTAGCATAATTTACACCTAAAACCAAAATATAAAGTGTGAAAATCCAAATTAAAACAGGAGCTGCGCCAATATTTCCTTCCATAATAGTGGTTATTCCAAAAGGAAGAATCACCAATAATGGAAATAAATTATAAATTGAAAAAACGCTTTTCAGTAAAACATAATGAATTACTTTTTCTCTTTTAATAGGCAAAATTAATAACGGCTTGATATTCATAACCGGCAAGCTTTGCATAAAAAAACGAAATATTAATTCGATGGTTAACCAAAAAATAACCGCATTATTGACCAATTGAATGGGTTTTTGATTGGGAAAATTTTCATGAAGAATTGGGTAAAGTGCTATTCCTAAAACCAGAAAGGAAAGGATAAAATACAGCGCAATAAATCCTAAAAATAGTTTAAGTGCGATACTCTTTCCAACACTTGCCGAGCGCAAAAAAGATTTTAATTCGAGATTGATAAAATGTTTGAACATAGATTTGGTTGGGTTTAAAATTTTTTTATAAATATAGGGAAATTATTAATTGGGAAATTGGGAATTTAACCTGGAATTAAGATACTTATATAACCGATCTTCAGCGGTCTTAAAAAACTGACAATTATCATTTTCATAAACCTAATTCGTTTGCTATCTTTGCAAAAAATAAATCAATGTCTTCATTTTATAAATTAAACATTAAAGAGGTAAAACGCGAAACCAAAGACGCCGTTTCTATTCTATTTAATGTTCCCGCAGAATTACAATCCAACTATAAATTCGTGGCTGGACAGTACCTCAACTTAAAATTAACTTTAGACGGAGAAGAAATTCGTCGTGCCTATTCTATCTGTTCTGCACCGGAAAGTGGCGAACTTAGAATTGCAGTAAAAGCGGTTAAAAACGGTTTGTTTTCGCAATTTTCTAATGCAAAATTAAAAGCGGGAGACCTTCTTGAAGTGGGAAGTCCTGAAGGAAAATTTACCTTTGAACCGCAGCACGATCGCCAACGAAATTACGCTGCATTTGCAGCTGGCAGCGGAATCACGCCAATTATGTCTATTGCAAAAAGCGTTTTAACAGGCGAGCCAAAAAGCACTTTTGTGTTGGTTTACGGAAATAAAACGCCAGAAGACACTATTTTTCATCAAGAATTACACGATTTACAATCACACTATGTTGGGCGCTTTTTTGTACATTATGCTTACACACAAGCGAAAGTTGAAAACGAACTTTTTGGCCGTATTGAAAAATCCACGGTGAATTTTGTCTTGAACAACAAACACAAAGAATTGTCTTTTGACAAATTCTATTTGTGCGGACCGGAAGAAATGATCAACACTGTTTCGGCCGTTTTAAAAGAGCATAACGTACCCGAAAAAAATATAAAATTCGAACTTTTTACTAGTTCTAATTCTGAAAATAAAATCCAAGAATCGTTGGGCGGTCATTCTAAAATCACCATTTTAGTGGACGATGAAGAAACCAGTTTCGAAATGTCGCAAAAGCAAACCATTCTTGAGGCAGCTTTGAAACAAGGAATTGATGCTCCGTATTCTTGCCAAGGCGGAATTTGTAGTAGCTGCATGGCGAGAGTAACTGTGGGAACTGCCGAAATGAAGAAAAATTCTATACTTACTGATAAAGAATTGGCCGAAGGATTGGTTTTAACATGTCAAGCGCACCCTACATCGGATACGATTTTCGTAGATTTCGACGACGTTTAAGTGATTGCAGATCTTAGATTTAAGAATTTAGATTGATGATTTTTGAAATTGCTATTTCAACACTTTTTCAACAACTTCTTCTGGCAAAATCGTGCGCATGGCGTCTTCGTAACCATCGACTTTTTTATTTCCATAAATGGATGTCGGTAAGTTTGGATACAAATTTCTATCAGAAACCAAGCTGTTTTCTTCGGGCTGATGGAACGGCGAAAATCCTAAATACGGATGCGTTGCGCCCCAAAGCGTGATGGTTTTTACTCCATAAATCGCAGCAATATGTCCGTTTCCTGAATCCATGGATAACATGACATCTAAATTGCTAATGAGTTGAATTTCTTGGTTGAATTTCAATTTTCCGGCAACAGAAATTACGTTATTATGTGATTTAGAAAGTATTTCTAAGGCTTCGATTTCCTTTTTTCCTCCACCAAAAAGTAAAATTTTATGGCTTGGGTTTTCAGCCAATTGATCAATTACTTTTTCCATTAAATTCAACGGATATACTTTAGAATCGTGTTGAGCAAATGGCGCAATCCCAATCCATTTTTCGTTTTTTTCTCCCACAACGGCAAGAATTTCTGAAGATAACTTCGATTTATCTGGAAACCTAGGATTCGATAAATTAATAGGAAATCCAAGCGCTTCAAACACTTTTGCATGTCTTTCAAAAACAGTTGGCAGCGGTCTGAAAATTTTATTTACCGCACGGGTAACTTCCTTTTTTTCTTTTCTTCCTTTATCGGTGAAAGCGACTTTTTTTCCGCTCAAGGCAAATAAACCTCTGATTACTTTTGAACGCAATACGTTATGTAAATCGGCGAAAGCATCGATTTTACCTTTTCGTAATTCTAGAAACAATCGGAACAATCCTAGAAAACCCTTGTGTTTTGCTTTTTTATCAAAGGATAAAAAGGTAACGTTTGGAAGTTCATTAAATAAAGGTTGAAAAAAAGGAGTTGAAATAACGGTAATTTTAACGGTGGGATATTTTTCGTTAAAAGCCTTTAAAACAGGAACCGTCATGGCAACATCTCCCATTGCGGAGAGTCTCATGACGGCTATATGTTCAATTGGATTTGACAATTTAAAGTGTCAATTATTTTTTATTCTGATACAAAACCGGATTTAAATCATCGTCATTGTACATTTTCATTTGCTTGTACACTTTCATGAATTTGTCGCCATTTTCAAAGTCAAGTAATAAATCTTCAATTGCAGTGGAAAGATCCGTTCTTTGTTCTAAAAGCACGTTTAATTTCTCTTGACATTTCTGACGGTGCTCTGCTGAAGCCCCTTCACGAGTGGCTTCTTCATTCATGTGATAAATT
>CAIJFC010000109.1 GCA_903819815.1 uncultured Bacteroidota bacterium | reverse complement strand
ATTTTTCCTTAAAAAAAACAATCGCTCTTTTTGTTTTTCTGTTATTATTTTTATGGAATCATTTTCGATGATGTAATTAAACTCTTTCCCATTATTATTGTTTTTTTGTTCTCCTTTGCCATTAGGTTTAAAAACTAAATCTTCATTATTAAACTTCCATGAACCAATAATTTTACTTTCGGTGATATCTTTTGTTGGATACTGATTTTCTAATTGTTTATCTAATGCGGTTTGGATTGTTTCAATGTTTTTGTTTTTAATCTTGAATTCACTAATAAAGAGAGTTGCAATTTCCAGTACACTCTTTTTGAAAACATCCGGATAAGCAGCACTTAAGCAGGTGTGATTAATTTCATCATAGAGCATAACCTTGGCTTTACCACCGGATTTTTTAATCTTTTTGGCAAATTTTATACTTTGCGTGTAATGACACAAGCGGTCTTCTTTTCCGTGCAACAAAAGTGAAGCAGGTGGATTTTCTTTTAAATTATAAAATGCAGATGCCATTTTACTTTTTTCCGTGGTATCCAACCCATAAATTTTTCTTGCTTCAGTACTTGGAAATGGAGATTCTTTTTCATCATGATCCACCAAGTTATACATTCCCTCTGAACCTATATAAACCAAGCAATTTGGATATTTTTGAGCCATTACTGCAGATAAAGTAGATCCCGCCGAAGCACCACCAAAACCAATTCGGCTAGTGTCAGCATTAAATCTATTTGCGTTGTCTAAAAACCACTTCACACTAGATTCCAAATCATTTATTGCATCGGCAAAAGTGGCATTATTCCCTTTGCAGCGATAGGCTAATCCAACATAAATAATACCCAGTTCATTAACCAAGAAGTTTGCATCTCCAGAGATTGTTGCTGGAGGGACTTCTTTTTGTGTGCCTCCATTCCATCCTCCACCGTGAACAAAAAAGAAAATAGGGCTTTTCTCTATGCTTTTTTTTGGCAGTTGAATTTTTATCGGTATGTCATAACCACCCGCTTTTGTAGCTATAGTGTCAATTGTTTTTTGAGCCGTGCCATTTAAAACAAAACAGCAAGCTATGATTGTAAGTATTGGTTTTATTGCTTTCATATGTAGATATTTATTGTTTTTTATCGGTCATATGTAATTCGCATATCTTCATTGGTCTTTACGACTAATTTTAGGTCATGCTCATTTCATACTATTAGTTTGTAAATTCTCCATAAGGTCTTTGCGGAAAGGATTTTAATATTTTAGCTAGAAGCTTTTCCATTTTATGAGCTTCTGTTTTATTTTTATCAAAGACATTTTTTGTTTCTAGGGAATCAGTTTTCATGTCAAATAATTGATTTTTTTCAAAATAAAAAGGGTTATATAACGCAGCCTGGTGTCCTAGGTGGCTATTGCTTAAATAATAAGGCATTTTAATTTCTGTGTTATTCCATCCTTTAAATAGAACTCCATTATCTATCTTGTTCTGTGTTTTTTCATCGTATCTAACCGTAATGTATTTCCAGTCTTTTGTAGCTACACCTCTTGCAAAACCCAATTCGAAATACAAATAATCATGAACCGATTTACTATTGCCTTCAAGTACATTTTTTAAACTGACACCATCTAATTTTGTTTTTACTTCTTTTAAATTTACTCCTGCCAATTCTAAAAAAGTGGGGGTGTAATCTATGTTTTGAACCAACTCATCATAATGAGAATTTGGTTTTATGCCGACTGGCCAATGCATCATCAAGGGTACTTTTGTTCCTCCTTCATAAAGAGTAGTTTTTCCTCCATTGTAATTGCCATGATCTGAAGTAATAACAATTAATGTATTTTCATAAATTCCTGCTGCCTTTAATTTATCCACTACTGCACCAATAGCATGGTCAAACCACCTTAACCAAGCTTGCGCTTCCTCTTTACCTAAAGATTTTATTTCCTTTTTTATTTCATCTCTTGTTGGCAAATAACTGTAATCTGCATCCAAATATCCTTCCCCCGTAAATTTCGGGTTAGCGTCTAATCCATGTACAAATTTTCCGTTTTTCTTTATCCAGGGTGCGGGACCATGAGGGACAGTTTCACTATAATATAAGAAGAATGGCTCCTTTTTATTTTGTTCTATAAAATTTAGGGCCGCTTTATTCTCCCATTCAACATTGTGAACATTCAACGAATCGTTATATAATTCCCTTAAATTGGCCGCATAAATACCTTCGGCATAGTCAAAGCCATATTCTTTTATCATTCTGGACCATTCCTTATGATTGTGAGCCATGGCATTCGAAACCAAACTGTCATTTGGATCTGATTTTTTATCGTAGTCTATAAGTCCGTTATTTTTCCAATTTTTCTTTTTCTCCAATAACTCATGTTCTATAACATGGCTTTTCCCTACAAAACCCGTTTTATAACCTGCCTTTTGAAGCAATTTTGGTAAATTATCGGTATTGATTTCTAATTCGATATTATTTTCAACTCTTGACTGTTGGCCGTATGGATATTGTTTCATAAAACTAGGACCTTCAGATCTACCAGCATAACGCCCCGTTAATGCGGTATATCGACTTGGGGAGCAAACGGAACTCGACACATAAGCCCTGTTGAATACTATGCCGTTTTTTGCCAAACTATCAATAATTGGCGTATGTATGGAGGTATCGCCATTGAAACCAAAAGGATGGGATTGTACTTCTTTATCCGAATCTTTTGGAACTATAGCGCTTTGATCATCTGTCATAATAAAGATGATATTAGGCCTTTTACTATTTTGAGCAAAAACCGAATTCCTATTGCTAACTAAAACTAAAATTAAAATTAAAAACAGTATTAAATTATGTCTAGTCATTTTATGCATTGTCTTTTTTATTAATTCTTGTTTTCCAATGTTTGGAACTGCTTTTTCAAATTTACTATAATAATTTCGAAGCTGCTTTATAGAATTCTTATAATTATTATTTTCAATACCATTATGTATTTCTAAAGGGTCACTATTCCTATCAAAATAAATGTCTCCAAATTTTCTATAATCAACATTGTTAATATTCATCTTAACATCCCAACCTTTATGAGTTCCTCCAGATAAATAACGTTTACCGAATAGGCAGTATCGTTTTGCAGCTACAAGAAGTTGGCGATTTTTACCACAAAGGTTCATACGAAGAACGAATGTTTGTGCTACCACAAAACTGGCAAACGAAGCACTGAACCGCCAGTTTCTTGTAGGTGCTGTTAAGGGCTGCCTTATTCCTTTATTACTTTAAATGTCTGTTTCACATTTTCTCCTACACTGAACAAATAAATACCTGCCGATAAATTCCCCAACTCAACGCTAGTGTTTTCAGTATTTATTGTTCCTGTTAAAACTACTTTACCTGTGTTGTCATAAATAGCGTATACAGAACCAATAAGTTTGGCATCAGCTTGTACATTGACTATACTTTGGGAAGGGTTAGGGTAAATTGTAAATAATTTATCATTTAGATTTTCATTGATGCCTAAACTTACAGCATTAAACTTTACCAGGAAAGCATCATTGTAAGAGTTGCCAACACCCCCATCAACAGTTTGATGCGCTCCTGCTGTTGCTATACCAGAATTAGATTGTGTATGTCCCGTCATATAAATATTGCCTGAAGCATCGGTAGCACATGAACTTGCTATATCTATATCTCCTCCACCGTAATAAGTGCCCGATTGCCTTACTCCGTTTGAAT
>CAIJFC010000108.1 GCA_903819815.1 uncultured Bacteroidota bacterium | reverse complement strand
TTCATAACCCTGAGGTCCCGGGTTCAAATCCCGGTCTCGCTACATGAAAATCAAGGACTTACGTTAAATCGTGGGTCCTTTGTTGTGTGAGGAAAACTCACTTTTTTATCTTGAAACACTTGCTATCATTGGGTTTTATTGCGTGAGGAATTGTGTTAGTTTTATCATTTCTTTGTTCAAACTCAGCAAGGGGAGCAATAATGATAAAAAGGTTATACTTTTATAGTGTAACCTTTTTTATCTTTTATGAATAATAAGCTAGCTCAATTCCTTAAAAAGTACCGACGTCAAATCATAGTGGGCGTACTTTTCTATCTCTACTTGATTTTCAGAGATGTAATTAAGTCCTTCTTTTAAAATTGTAGGAAGTTTAACCCTTTAATTTCCTTATAGTCACATACTCAATCATCGCATTATAGTTGCATCTTTTTATTATTTTTGTATTTTTTAAAATACAATTAAAAATATATCAATGAGAAAGCCTTGGCTAGAAAAATTAAACGAAAAGAAAGAGCCAAAAATTAAACGAATTGACATTGACTTTGCTGATATTTCAGCAGGAAGTAATATGTTTATTGCTACTCCAAAACTCATAGATGAGTATATTCAACAAATTGGAATTGGAAAGCGGATAGACATAAAAACATTACGAAAAGACCTGGCCATAGAGCATAATGCCGATTATACTTGTCCTGTAACTACAGGAATATTTTTGAGAATTGTGGCAGAAGCTAACTATGAAAAATTACAAAATGGAAAACTTGTAGGAGAAATCACACCTTTTTGGAGAGTGATTGAACCGAAAAGTGCGTTGGCCAAGAAACTCACATTTGGGCAAGAATTTTTAATGCAACAAATTGAAAAAGAAAGTAAAAACTGACAATCGGGATTTATAATTTTTCCCCAAGCCTACAAGTTGTTTTGCTCGAAGTTCATCTACTCAATTTCCTAATAGTCACATACTCAATCATCGCATTATAGTTGCATCTTTCGTCTGTAAGGGGAGCAAAAATGATAAAAAGGTTATACTTTTATAGTGTAACCTTTTTTTATTTTATGACACCGAAAGAGATATTACAAAAATGGGTTGAATGCTTCAACCGCTACGATTATGATGGATTAGGCGAATTGTACGCTGAAAATTGCATAAATCATCAGACACCTACTGGCATTACGGAAGGGAGAGTCAACGTCAGGAATATGTTCAAGGATGAATTTGAAAAATTTGAGATGGTATGTATAGTGGAGAACATATTTGAGGAAGGGAATGTTGGTATGTTAGAATGGAAAGACCCTAAAGGTCTTCGTGGATGTGGATTTTTTTGGATTGAAAATGATAAGATAGTTTACCAAAGGGGTTACTGGGATAAACTATCCTTTATGGAACAGCAAGCAAAGTAGCCAGTTAGACCTTCTGCAAATTGACACGAAGTTCAACTCTTTAATTTTCTGATAGTCAAATATTCAATCATAGTATTATTGTTGCATCTTTCGTCTGTAAGGGGAGCGGATATAAAAATAAAAGGGTTATACTTGTATAGTGTAATCCTTTTTGTATGAATGACCTTGACAAAATAAAAAACTTCGGGCCTTATATGGTCAAAATAATGAATTTGATTGGAATACATTCAAGGAAAAAC
>CAIJFC010000107.1 GCA_903819815.1 uncultured Bacteroidota bacterium | reverse complement strand
GCGGCTTTTATCATGGCGTATTCTCCCGAAACGTGGAAAACAGTTACGGGAACATTCACCGCATTTTTCACTTCTCGAACGATGTCTAAATACGCAATTCCAGGTTTTACCATCACCATATCGGCGCCTTCTTCGACATCCATTAAGGCTTCTTTGATGGCTTCGATGCGATTGGCATAATCCATTTGGTAGGTTTTTTTATCTTTTGGAATATCCGCATTATCAACAGGGGCGCTGTCTAAAGCATCGCGAAACGGCCCGTAAAATGCCGAAGCATATTTAGCCGAATAACTCATAATACCCACATTTTGAAATCCTGCCGCATCCAATCCTTGGCGCAAACGCAAAACACGACCGTCCATCATGTCGCTTGGCGCCACAAAATCGGCTCCCGCTTGCGCGTGAGAAACGGCCATTTTTACTAAGGCGTCGTTGGTAGAATCGTTTTCAATATCGCCGTTAGAAATAATCCCGTCGTGACCATAAATAGAATACGGATCCAAAGCCACATCAGGCATTACAATCATTTCTGGGCAAGCCGCTTTGATGGCTTGGATAGCGCGTTGCATCAATCCGTTTGGGTTCCATGCTTCTTTTCCAGTACTGTCTTTTAGCGATTCATCTACTTTTACGTATATGTTTACGGCGCGGATTCCTAATGCGAAAAGCTCCTTTACTTCTTCAACGGTTAAATCGATTGAACGACGAAAAATTCCTGGCATTGATGGAATTTCAATTTTTACGTTTTCACCTTCTGCGATGAACATTGGAAACATAAAATCCGATGGACTTAATGTGGTTTCACGAACTAAACTTCTAATGGATTCGTTTATTCTTAAACGACGACCTCTTTGTAATGGAAACATATTTTATAGTTTTACAGCCTTTAGCTTTCAGCAATTAGCTGATGCGTTTAGCTTTGTTATTAATCCGTTTAGCATTTTTTTTACTTCTTCAACTTGAAATAAGAGTTTTTGACCATTTTCATTTTTAATAAAATCTAAATCAATACTCAATATTATTTGATATTCTAATTCGTTAGCAGAACCAAAAGCAATATAAAGAAATCTACAAAAATCTTTGTCAGAATTTCTTCCACATCCCTCTGCAATATTCGTTGGGATTGAACTTGAAGACCTTTTTATCTGACTAATTAATCCGAACAGTTCCTCTTTTGGGAATGAAATTACATTTCGATAAATATCAAGTGTTAACTGATGTGATTTTTCCCAAACTAAATATTTTTTATAATCTCTCATTTTTTTGGCGTTTAGTTATAGACTTATTTTTATTGCAATATATTAATTTTTATCAACTAGTAGCTGACAGCTAAAAGCTAATTGCTGATAGCCAATCTTTTGGATTCTCTAACACTTCTATTAATTTTTCTTCTTCGCTTCCTTTTTCAGGATGATGGTCATAAACCCACTGAACGTGTGGAGGTAAACTCATCAAAATACTTTCAATTCGGCCATTGGTTTTTAGGCCAAATAGCGTGCCTTTGTCGTGTACCAAATTGAATTCAACATATCTTCCACGACGGATTTCTTGCCACGTTCTTTGTGCTGAAGTGTAAGGCAAATTCTTTCTTTTTTCGACAATTGGAATATAGGCTTCTAGAAAACTATTACCCACTTCGGTTACAAAATTGTACCAATCTTCCATTGACATTGTTTCGGTAGCTTTGCAATAATCGAAAAATAACCCACCAATTCCTCGGGCTTCATTGCGATGTGTGTTCCAAAAATAAGCATCACATTGTTTTTTATATTTGGGATAAAAATCTTGATTGTGTTTGTCGCAAGCAGTTTTACAGGTTTGATGAAAATGTATTGCATCTTCTTCAAACAAATAATAAGGCGTTAAATCTTGACCACCACCAAACCATTGCTGAATCACATTTCCGTTATCATCATACATTTCGAAATAGCGCCAATTCGCGTGAACGGTTGGCACCATTGGACTTTTTGGATGCAAAACCAAACTCAATCCACAGGCAAAGAAATCAGCTTCACCCACATTGAATAGTTTTTGCATGCTATCTGGTAATTTTCCGTGCACTGCAGAAATGTTCACACCGCCTTTTTCGAAAATGGCTCCGGTCTCTATTACGCGTGTTCGTCCGCCTCCGCCTTCTGAGCGTTTGGCTTCGCCCTGTTCGTCTACGACTCGAGTCCAAATGTCTTCTCGGAATTTAGCAACACCATCGCAAGCCTCTAATCCTGAGCAGATTTGGTCTTGTAGAGTTTGTAGGTAGTGGTAGAATTTGTTTTTCATTTTTTTTAAGCTTTTAGCTAACAGCTGTCTGCTATCAGCTTATTTTCCATACTCCTTCACAGCATCCACAAAAGCCTTCGCGTGATCTACAGGAATATTTGGTAAAATACCGTGCCCTAAATTGGCAATATATTTGTCTTTTCCGAATTCGTTAATCATTTGGTGAACCATTTTTTTGATCACTGGAATTGGCGAAAGCAAACGACTTGGATCAAAATTTCCTTGCAATGTGATGTTTCCACCTGATAAATATCTTGCGTTTCTTGGCGAACACGTCCAATCCACACCCAATGCGGAAGCCCTACTTTTCCCCATTTCTCCCAAGGCAAACCAACATCCTTTTCCGAAAACAATTACGGGTGCGTCATCTGCTAAAGCTTCTACAATTTGGTTGATGTATTTCCAAGAGAATTCTTGATAATCAACTGGCGAAAGCATTCCGCCCCAAGAGTCGAAAATCTGAACGGCATCAACACCTGCTTTAACTTTTTCTTTCAAATATAAAATAGTGGTATCGGTAATTTTTTGTAATAATACGTGTGCTGCAACTGGATTGGAGAAACAAAATCCTTTGGCAGTATCAAAACTTTTTGATCCTTTCCCTTCCACAGCATAACAGAAAATTGTCCATGGTGAACCTGCGAAACCAATCAACGGCACCTCATCGTTCAACATTTCTTTGGTCAATTTAATAGCCTCCATCACGTAGCCTAAAGTTTCATGAATATTAGGAACAATCACTTTTTCGACATCTTGAATGGTACGAATTGGGTTTGGTAAAAATGGCCCAATGTTCTCTTTCATCAATACTTCAATTCCCATTGCTTGAGGAACAACCAAAATATCCGAGAATAAAATAGCTGCATCTGGAGCAATTCTACGAATGGGTTGAACGGTAATTTCAGCCGCTAATTCTGGAGTTTGACAACGCGTGAAAAAATCATATTTATCACGCAACGCGATGAATTCTGGCAAATATCTTCCCGCTTGACGCATCATCCAAACCGGAGGGCGTTCCACCGTTTCTCCTCGTAGCGCTTTTAAAAATAGGTCGTTCTTTATCATTTTTTTTGATTTTAAACCTGACAGGTTTTCAAAACCTGTCAGGTATATTATTTAAATTCTGCTATCGCTCCCTCAATCATGTTTTCAATTGACGGCTGCGATGCAATAATTATATTTTTAACTGTTTTTGGTAATGCATCCGAAGTAGTTTCGCCAATGCAAAAACAGATTTCTTTTTTTAATTTGTTTTCCATTAAATAACTTTCCACTCCCGACGGACTAAAAAATAAAATGGCTTCTACCGTTTCTTTAATTTTTATTGGAGTCAACGATGTTTCGTACACCTGAATCTCATTGAACTTAATGTTCGCTTCTTTTAATGCTATTGGCAAGGTTTCTTTTCGCAAATTCCCACTAAAAAAGGTATAGCTTTCATTAGCATAAATCAACGTGATGATTTCAGCTAAATCAGCTGCGTAATCAACGTAAACGATAACATTAAATCCGTTTTCTTCTAATAAAGCTTTTGTTTTTATTCCAACACAAAAAACATTTTTCGATTTTAATTCTTGACATTTTGGATGAAGCAAAACACTTTGAGCCGCATTTTGACTGGTAAAAATTAAGTTGGAATTGATTTCAGTAAGGTCAAAATTTTGATTTTTTGTAGCTATAAAATCTTCTTCAATAACTGAAAAATAGGCGTTTACTAAAGTTTCTCTTTGAGATGGAGAAAGCACTTTTGTAGATAATATAGGAACCAAGCTACTCATCTTTTTTCAGAGATTCTTTAATGTTAGTCATCAGTTCTTCACCGCCATTACTTAAAATTTCTTTTGCCAATTCAAAGCCGATTTTCTTCCATAGCTCGATTGGAACTACTTTTTCAACTTCCATTTTTTGCGTTCCATCAATGGAAAAAAGGGCGCCTTTAAATTCGATGGTGTCTTCGGTAAATTTTGCAATTGCTCCAATTGGCGCGGTACATCCGCCTTCTAATGTTCTTAAAAATTGTCTTTCTATATAGGTGCAAATATCGGTTTCCAAATCGTTTAATTCGGAAACTGCTTGCCAGCAAAATTCGTCATTTGCCATTGCTAAAACTACCATTGCGCCTTGAGCAGGTGCCGGAATCATCCAGTCCAAGACTTCGTATTTTTTTGGTTTAAGTCCTATTCTCTCTAATCCCGCTGCCGCAAATAGGGCTCCGTTCCAATCACTATCATTCAGTTTTTGCATTCGCAAATTCACGTTTCCGCGCAAATCAACCACTTTGTGATTTGGATATTTGTGCAACCATTGTGCTTGACGACGCAAACTTCCCGAAGCGATTGTACCTTCTTGAGATAAAAAATCTAAATTGGTTTTATAAATTAATAGGTCTTTTTCGTTGGCTCTTTCTAAAACTGCCGCTTGAACAATTCCTTCAGGTAATGCGGTAGGAACGTCTTTCATGGAATGAACGGCAATATCAACTTGACCATTAATCATAGCAATATCCAGGGTTTTTGTGAAAATCCCGGTAATTCCTAATTCATATAAGGGTTTGTTTAAAATAATATCTCCGGCAGATTTTACCGCAACAATTTCGGTTTTATAACCTAAATCGTTTAATTTTTTTTCTACTGTGCGCGCTTGCCAAAGTGCTAATTCACTATCTCGAGTTCCGATACGTATCACTTTTTGAGCCATCATTAAGTAGTTTTGAAATCTTTACTTTAAGATTTTAGGATAGTGTAATTTTATATTTTTCTTCTATTTCTGAAGTTTTTTTAACGGGTAATTGATGCCCAATTTGGAAAACTTTTTCAATGAATTCGATACTTTCATCCACCGATGTGTTTTCGTCTTTTAGGTGACTTGCAAAATGGCTGGTGATTTTTTGAATAATTCTAGCGCTTATTAATCCGGCTTGTTCTTCATCAAAATTAGGTAATTTCTTACGTTGGTAAGTCAGTTCGTTTTCAACGATATCATTCAATTTTGCTTTTAAAGCGTGAATAGTTGGAGCGTGTTTTCTACCATTCATCCAAATATTAAATTCCATTTTGAAATCTTCAATAATCGCTTCCGCGGCAGGGATATGTTGCTTTCTTCGCTCCAAAGTATCGTCAGTCATTTGCGATAAATGGTCCATATGTATTAGCGTCACCCCTTCTAAATCAGTTACATTTTCATGAACGTTTTTTGGAATCGATAAATCTAGGATTAAAATTGGCTTTTTAAGATTCAAAATAGCTTTGTCGATTGTAGGGTTTTGTGCGCCAGTTGCTACTACAACTACATCGGCTTTTTGAAGTTCCAAATGCAATTCGGCATAATCTTTAACGATTAAATTCAATTTACCAGCTAATTTCTCCGCTTTGTCTTTGGTTCTATTAATCAAAGTAATTTGTTCGTTTTTGGTATGTTTAACCAAATTCTCACAGGTATTTCTCCCTATTTTCCCTGTACCAAAAAGCAAGATGTTTTTGTTTCCAATATCTTCTACATTTTTGATGATATATTGTACCGATGCAAATGATACTGAAGTGGCACCAGAGCTAATTTCCGTATCGGTTTTAATTTTTTTGCTCGCTTGAATTACGGCATTTATCAATCGATCCAAATAGGTATTTATTAATCCTAATTTTCTAGATTCGGCAAAGCTCAATTTTAATTGGCTTATGATTTCAAAATCTCCAAGAATCTGACTGTCTAAGCCAGTTCCCACTTGAAAAATATGATTTATAGCTTCTTGTCCTTTGTAAATGAAACCAAATTCTTGAAACCCTTCAACTGTTCCTTGGCTGTGTTCGCAAATTAGTTTTATCAGTTGGAATGGGTGTTCAGCAAAACCGTAAACTTCGGTTCTATTGCAGGTTGAAGTCACAATTAAACTCTCAATACCTTCCTGCTTAGCCTGTTTAAGCAAACGTGTTTTGGCTGCAGAATCCAAACTAAATTTTCCTCTGATTTCGGCATCGGCTTTTTTATAGCTTAATCCTACAGAATAAAAATAGAGCTGTTTCGATTGATTGTTTTTCATAAATGCACTTTACATAAAGTTTGGCAAAATTATAGCTATAGTTTTTATAAAAACAACGCTTAAAGGACTATTTGTGTCGCTACGAGATTTTTTGAGTTTAAATCGTTATTTTTGTATTTATATTTCTATTTTTGCACTAGAACAGAACGTTTAAAGCCCGTCTATTTAGATGCGTTCTAAATAAATAAGTTAAAAAATTGTATTTTTTAAATAAAAAAAATATCGCTATGGGTTCTCAAGAAGTAATAAAAATTGAAGATGATTTTATCTTAATTCGCTTTCAAAACGATGGAAATGAAACATTTCAAGTTGAAAAGCAAATCAATCAAGGGCTTATTCAATTTCATTTTGGAATCAAAGGAAACGCTAAATTTATTTTCAATCAAGGGAATTACACCTTAGATTTGAGGGAAGAAAAATCGTTATTGCTTTATAATCCGCAGAAGGAATTGCCATTAAATTTAATATTAGAACCGCAAACTTGGGTCATTTCTGTGATAATTTCTATAAAAAAATTCCATGCTTTATTTTCTACTGAAGCCAGTTATATTCCTTTTTTGAGTGGTGAAAATCAGGATAAAAAATATTATAACGAAAGTGATATAAGCCCTTCAATGGCAATTGTATTGAGCCAATTGTTTCATTATAATTTACATCCAAATATTAAAAACCTCTATTATAAAGGAAAAGGATACGAATTATTGAGTTTGTATTTCAACCGTTCCGAAGATCCAGATGCGGAACAATGTCCGTTTTTAATTGACGAAGAAAATGTCATGAAAATTAAAAAGGCTAAGGAAATTGTAATTGCAAATATGGCCGAACCGCCAGGTTTACAAGAATTAGCAGACCAAGTAGGATTGAATTTGAAGAAATTAAAAATGGGTTTCAAACAAATTTATGGCGATACCGTTTATGGCTTCCTTTTTGATTACAAAATGGATTGCGCCCGAAAATTATTAGACAGTGGCTCCTATAATGTAAATGAAGTAGGTTTGAAAATTGGTTACAGCACAGGAAGTCATTTTATAGCGGCTTTCAAAAAGAAATTTGCAACGACGCCAAAAAAATATTTGATGGCAATTAACCCCAACACATAATTTAAATAATTAGTAATTCGTAATAATAAAAAGTAAATAAAATTTACTTTTTAAAAAAATATATAAAATATGAAAGGTGTATTATTAGTCAATTTAGGTTCTCCAGAAAGTCCAACTGCAAAAGATGTCAAGCCGTATTTGGATGAGTTTTTAATGGATAAATATGTAATTGATGTGCCATTTTTGCTTCGTGCTTTATTGGTACGAGGAATTATTTTACAAACAAGACCTAAAAAATCAGCGGCTGCTTATGCTAAAATTTGGTGGGAAGAAGGGTCTCCTTTAGTTGTAATTTCGCAAAGAATGCAGAAAAAAGTGCAGCAATTGTCTTCCATTCCCGTTGGATTGGCAATGCGTTATGGAAAAATGTCCATTTTAAAAGGATTGCAAGAATTGAAAGACAAAGGCGTTGACGAAGTAATGTTATTTCCTTTGTATCCGCAACACGCCATGGCTTCTACAACAACCATTTTAGAATTGGCTGAAGAGCATAGAAAAAAGTATTTTCCTGAGATGAAATTTACAATTGTACCTGCGTTTTACAACAAACCAGATTACATTTCAAGTTTATCACATTCAATAAAAAAGCATTTGGACGGGTTTGAATACGATCATTTATTGTTTTCGTATCATGGAATCCCGGAGCGTCATATTCGTAAAACGGACATCACAAAATCACATTGTAAAATAGATGGAACTTGTTGTAACACACCTTCACCAGCGCACGAATTTTGTTACCGCCACCAATGTTATGAAACCACAAAACAGGTGGTAAAATATCTAGGAATTCCAGAAGGGAAATACAGCCAAACCTTCCAATCGAGATTGGCGGGGGACAAATGGTTGACACCTTACACCGATGTGGAAGTGAACAAAATGCCAAAAAAAGGAATTAAGAATTTAGCCGTGGTTACTCCGGCATTTGTATCGGATTGCTTGGAAACGTTAGAAGAAATTGCAATGGAAGCCAGTCATGAATTCAAAGAAAACGGCGGTGAAAATTTTATGGCAATTCCTTGTATGAACGATGGCGACGAATGGTGTCAAACGGTTGCCAATTGGATTGAGAATTGGGCAAAGTAACAAACTTTTTGCCACGAATTCACGAATTATTTAATTTGAATTTGTGAATTCGTGGCTAATTTATAAAAATATGGAATACTATAACTACCTAAAATCGCTTCATCTTATCTTTGTAATCACTTGGTTTGCAGGGCTTTTTTATATTGTCCGACTTTTTGTTTACCAAATTGAAGCCAACGACAAACCATCGCCTGAAAAGGAAATATTGCAAAATCAATATAAGATAATGACGTACCGGTTGTGGTATATTATCACTTGGCCAAGTGCTATTTTAGCAAGTATTTTTGCTTTTTGGATGCTATTTTTTACGGCTATTGGAAAAGCGTGGTTATTAATGCCCTGGATGCATGTGAAATTAGGATTTGTTTTTTTATTGTATTTATACCATATTAAGTGCCACTGTATTTATAAAGAATTACAAAAAAATGAAGTGAAATACTCCTCCAATTTTATGCGTTTGTGGAATGAAGGGGCAACCATAATTTTGTTTGCGGTTGTTTTTTTAGTTGTATTAAAAAATGCTTTCAACTGGATTTACGGGGTTGTTGGAATCTTTCTTTTTTCAATAATAATAATGTTAGGATTTAAAATGTACAAACGAATTAGAGAGAAAAATAAGTCTTAAATTATGGCGGCTAATTTCAAAATGTCAATGCTTTCCCTTAGAACTAGGATTTTCCTATCGATGATTGTATTGGTTTTGATAGCTTCTATATTAATGGCTTCTATATCAATAATTCAATTTAAAAACGAATCCAAAGTTTACCATCAAGAGCGATTGGAACGAAAGGAAACGGCGATAAACGAACATATAAATTATGTTCTCGCCAATACAACGTATCCGCTTTCAGCCAATAATTTAGACTTGATTTTTAAAGATAAAATCCATGAATTATCACAAATTCATGGTTTAGAAATCAATATTTTTGGGTTGGATGGAAAACTATTAAAATCCTCAAAAGCTTCTTTTTCTGTTGATCCCGTAGCGCCTCCAATTCCGAAATACATTTTAAAATTGGTTCAATCTTCCATTGAAAAAAGATACGTTGACATTAAAAACATCGACGGAGTTAAAAACCGTTCTTCCTTTAGTATTATTAAAGATGAAAAGTTTAAACCGCTTGGAATTTTAAACATTCCGTATGTGGAAGACGATAGTTTTTATGAAGCAGAACTTCAAAATTTCTTGATAAAATTAGGACAAGTTTATGCGTTTATGTTGGTTATTGCTTTTGGAGTTGCCTATTTCCTTTCAACCTATATCACGAAGTCTTTAAAAACAATTTCCGACAAATTACGTGACACAAGTTTGGATCAGAAAAACGAGAAAATTGTATTGGAAGCAAATAGCAAAGAAATCAATTTGTTAATTCGTGCTTACAATGGAATGGTCGATGAATTAGAAGAAAGTGCCATAAAATTAGCACAAAGCGAAAGAGAAGAAGCGTGGCGAGAAATGGCAAAACAAGTGGCGCACGAAATTAAAAATCCGCTTACGCCAATGCGATTAACGGTGCAAAGTTTCCAACGAAAATTTGATCCCAACGACCCAGATTTAAAACAAAAATTGAACGATTATTCAAAGACTTTAATTCAGCAAATTGACACCATGAGTTCGGTTGCATCAGCATTTTCTAATTTTGCATCGATGCCAGCGCAACAAAACGAAACCTTAAATGTGGTGAATGTGGTTGAGTTGACATTGGATATTTTCAATGAAGATTATATCGTTTTTGAAAGCGAAGAAAAGAAAATTATTTCTAAAATGGATCGCGCGCAATTGATCCGTGTGATTACTAATTTAGTTAAAAATGCGATCCAATCAATACCAGAAAATCAAACAGAAAAAACTATTTTGGTATCGGTAAAAAAAGAAGAAAACAACGTTCTTATTTTGGTAAAAGACAATGGAATTGGCATTGAAACCGCAAATATAGATCGAATATTTGAACCTAAATTCACCACCAAAAATAGCGGAATGGGATTAGGGTTAGGAATTATTAAAAATATTATTGAAAATTATAAAGGATCAATTACATTTGAAACAGAACAGGGTGAAGGAGCAACTTTTACGGTTTCTTTACCAATAATTAATTCATAAAATCAACATAATGAACTACGAAAATATCTTAGTTTTTCAAGAAACAAACAGCGCAACGGTAACTATCAATCGACCTACAAAGTTGAACGCATTAAATAAAGCAACCATTTTAGAATTACACGAAGCCTTTAAAATATTAGAAAATAATAAAGAAATTCGAGTAATAATTTTAACGGGAAGTGGCGATAAAGCATTTGTTGCGGGTGCAGACATTTCTGAATTTGCTAATTTTTCTGAATCCGAAGGAGCTGATTTGGCTTTGCAAGGACAAACAGGATTATTTGATTTTATCGAAAATTTAGCTACGCCCGTAATAGCCGCAATAAATGGATTTGCCTTGGGCGGAGGATTAGAATTAGCTATGTCTTGTCATTTTAGAGTGGCTTCTGAAAATGCAAAAATGGGATTGCCTGAAGTTTCACTTGGCGTAATTCCAGGGTACGGAGGCACACAAAGATTGCCACAATTAGTTGGAAAAGGAAAGGCAATGGAAATGATTATGTCTGCGGGAATGTTAACTGCGGATGAAGCAAAAGCGTACGGTTTAGTAAATTATGTTGTACCACAATCAGAACTTCTAGAATTCTGTAATGGCATTGGACAAAAAATAGCAAGAAATTCACCGGTAGCAATAAGCCAAGCGATTAAAGCAATTAATGCCAATTATAAAGAAGGGGTAAATGGGTATAAAACAGAAATTGCCGCTTTTGGAAAATGTTTTGCAACCGCAGATTTTAAAGAAGGAACTACTGCTTTTTTAGAAAAAAGAAAACCTGATTTTAAAGGAGAATAATTTATTTTTCACCGTTCCACTCATCATAAAATTGGTCTAAAAACAACTCCATGAACTCGTGCCGTTGTGCTGCAATTTCTTTGCCTGTTTTAGTGTTCATTTTATCTTTCAAAAGCAACAATTTTTCATAGAAATGATTAATTGTTGGGGCATCAGAATTTTTATATTCTTCTTTACTCATGTGAAGATTTGGGTTTATTTTAGGGTTGTAAATAGCTCTATTTTTAAATCCTCCGTAGTTGAAAGTTCTTGCAATCCCGATGGCCCCAATGGCGTCTAAACGATCTGCATCTTGAACAATATCTAATTCTAAAGAACTGAATTTTTTGGTTTCATGACCGCCTTTGAAGGATATATTTTCAATAACATTTACTACATTAGCAATTGTGTTTTCAGGGAAATTTTTACTTTCTAAAAATAATCGAGCTTTTTTAGGGCCAACAGTTTCATCACCATCATGAAATTTACTATCGGCAATATCGTGAAGTAAAGCCCCCAATTGCACTATTAAAATATCGCAATTTTCTCCATTTGCGATAAGCAAAGCATTTTTATAAACGCGTTCTATATGAAACCAATCGTGACCGCCTTCTGCATTTTCAAGCTCTTTTTTTACAAATGCAATGGTATCGTTTATTAGATTTTGCGGTGTCATAAAATTATATTTTAAAAAAAATGTTGAATCTTAAAGAGTTACTTCAAAATCCAACATTTAGTATACTAAGTTATTTTATTATATTCTTGCTGGTTCCACCCATTTAAAAACTTGAGATTCTTGAGGAATGATTAATCTTTCAGATATTTTAGCCATTCTAGAAGGAAGTTTCATCAAATAATCACGGGCTTTTTCGGCATCGTCAGTTAAATTTGAAATTTTATCAATTTCCCATTTATCAATTAATTTTTGCATTATATCCACATAATCGGAAGCGGTATAAACTCCAATTCTTTGAGCTGAATCAGAAAAATGTTCAAAGGCAGAGCTTATTTTCTCACCTGATTCTCTTAAAAATTGTGCCGGCATCACGATTTTTTGTTTCATCATATATTGAAAAGCAAGCATCATTTCGCTTGGATCCACTTGGAAAATACGATTTACAAATTCACTATAAGCGTGGTGGTGACGCATTTCATCACCTGCAATCATTTTGCAAATTTTAGATAATTTATTATCACCATAAGATTTTGCTAATTGTGCCACACGGTTGTGAGAAACATAGGTAGCTAATTCTTGGAAACTAGTATACACAAAGTTCTTGTAGGGATCTCTTCCGGTACCAATATCAAAACCATCATTTATCAAATGTTGCGTTGTCATTTCTACTTCACGCATGTTTACACGACCCGACAAATAGAGGTATTTACTTAACAAATCTCCATGACGATTTTCTTCACCAGTCCATTGGCGAATCCATTTTGACCAGCCGTTAGCTTCCACTTGGTCAATTCCTTCCACGTCCATTAACCAAGATTCATAAGTTGGCAGCGCTTCTTCGGTTATGGTATCACCAACTAATGTAACCCAGAAATCGTAGGGTAAATCTTTAGCGATTTCTCTTAATTCTCTTACTTCTTCATAGAAATTTTCACTTTGTGAATTGGGTAAAAAATCAGTAGGTTGCCAAATAGTTTCAACAGGAATAAGATAATTGTCTACAAAAGTATCTACATTTTTTTCAAGAAATTGCATCACTTCGAGACGCATGTTTTTTATTGACATATTTAAATCATATTATATTTATAGCCTAATTATATAGGGCTATAAATTAAATTAAGTAATTATATTTTTAGTTATTAGGCCTTCTGTTATATTAGTTAATTCATCACTATTTGAATTTTTAACAGAAATTGCTTCGTGAATAGTAAAAACAATTCTAATCCCGAGGCCGAAGGGCAAAAAGCCAAATTTAAAGAATTTCCACGAATTATTGATAGTAATTGGCACAACAAATGCTGAAGGAGCGTATTTACAGAGAATTTTTAAACCACTTTTCGCAAATTCTTTAGGTTTTCCGGTCCTGGTTCGCGTTCCTTCGGGGAAAATTACCGCCGCACGCTTCGTTTTTTCAATATATTTTGATAATTTTTTAATTTCTAAAATTGCTTGTTTAGGATCATTCCTGTCAATTAATACCGATCCGCCATGGTTTAAATTATAGGAAATACTGGGAATTCCTTTGCCTAATTCTTTTTTGCTTACAAATTTTGGATGAAATCTTCTCAAGAACCAAATGATCCCGATAATATCATACAAACTTTGATGATTGGCAACAAAAATGATCGGAACCCCTTTAGGTATAAACTCCCGATTTTCAATTTTGAAGGTTATTCCTAATAAATGGGCAATTCTTAGTAAAATAAAATTGAGGTAATCAACACTTTTTTTATGAGCTTGGTATCCAAATAGATTAAAGCAAATCCATTGAATAGGATGAAAAATAACTATGGTTAGCAAAAACAGAAGTAGGCTAATTATAGAAATTGGGTAGGATATTATTTTTTCCATTGCTTTATTATTGCGGTCAAAAGTACGAAATTATTATTTTGTGGTGGTTTTTTTGTGATTCTAAATTCTTTATTAATTCACCACTTGTATCTTCAAAAAAAATAACTATTTTTACTAAAAATAAGTGAAACTAAATGAAAGAAAAGATGAGTTCAGAAAAAGAAGCCAAATTAAAAGCCCTCCAACTTACATTAGACAAATTAGACAAGACTTATGGTAAGGGAACCGTAATGAAAATGGGGGACAAAGCCGTTGAAGAAGTAGAAACAATCTCGTCAGGATCTTTAGGATTGGATTTAGCTTTAGGTGTAAATGGATACCCGAGAGGAAGAGTTATTGAAATATATGGCCCAGAATCTTCAGGGAAAACAACCTTAACTTTACATGCTATTGCCGAAGCTCAAAAGGCCGGAGGAATTGCTGCTTTTATAGATGCAGAACATGCTTTTGATAGAACTTATGCAGAAAAATTAGGCGTTGATATTGAGAATTTAATCATTTCTCAACCTGACAATGGAGAACAAGCTTTAGAAATTGCTGAGAATTTAATTCGTTCAGGGGCAATTGATATTGTTGTAATTGACTCAGTTGCCGCATTAACACCAAAAAGTGAAATTGAAGGCGAAATGGGTGATTCTAAAATGGGATTACACGCACGTTTAATGTCTCAAGCATTAAGAAAATTAACCGGAACTATCAGTAAAACAAATTGTACCGTTTTCTTTATCAATCAGTTGAGAGAGAAAATTGGAGTTATGTTTGGAAGCCCTGAAACTACTACAGGAGGAAACGCATTAAAATTCTACGCTTCAGTAAGATTAGATATACGTCGTTCCACACAAATTAAAGACGGTGACAATGTGATTGGAAACCGAACGAAAGTGAAAGTGGTAAAAAACAAAGTTGCACCACCATTTAAAGTCGCAGAATTTGATATAATGTATGGCGAAGGAGTTTCCAAATCAGGTGAGATTTTAGATTTAGCTGTAGAATTTGAAATAATTAAAAAGTCAGGTTCTTGGTTTAGTTATGGTGAAACAAAATTAGGTCAAGGTCGTGATGCGGTAAAAGCGCTAATTAAAGACAACCCCGAAATGGCGGATGAATTAGAACTTAAAATTAAAGAACATATTAAAGAAGTTAATGCTTAAATAAAAAAATGCTCATGAAAATGAGCATTTTTTTTATCTGTTATATTCTAAAAGTTGCTTGTGAATACTATTCCAAGATTCCGTTTTTAATTTTCGAATATCGGTTTTGTTTTCAATTGTCATCCCCGTTGTATTAATAAATGGGTGGACTTTTGCCCTCATAACCCCCATGCTTCCGCTAAAAAAGGTATAAGACATTCTCTTTTTATTGTCAGGAAAAGTTATTGGCACTATTGGAATTTGATGTTCAATTGCTAAGCGAAATGCACCATCTTTAAAATCGGCCAAAACGATAGATTCATCCGATGGAACTCCGCCTTCAGGGAAAATACAAATACTCAATCCTTGTTTCAATCTTTTTTGAGCAAGTTCAAATACTTCCATTCGGCTTCTAGAATTACTTCTATCCACTAAAATACAGCTTCTTTTATAGAAAAATCCAAAAAGCGGAATCTTTGCCAATTCAATTTTGCCTACAAATACAAAAGGCTGGTTGGAAACGGCAAGCATCAACATAATGTCGGTCATTGAAGTATGATTGGCAATTAACATATAGCTTTTATTGGCCTCAAATTTCTGTTCGCGATCAATTTTATAATAAAATCCAGTTCCAAAAAGCGCAAATTTTGCCCATATTCTTGCTAAAACAAAGAAATACGGATACCACTTTTCTTTAAGTAGAAAAAGAAACATAATTGGCCCCATTATTAATAGAGGTAAGGCCAACATAACGTGAAACCAAATCCGCCATAGTAGCCAAAAAGTATTTTTTATCAATTTCATAATTCAAAAATACATATTTCTCTGTTATTTTTAATACAAAGGTTTAACTTTGCGATAAATTAGAAATTAATGGCAAAGATTTTAACAGGTATTCAAAGTACAGGAACCCCACATTTAGGAAATTTGTTAGGGGCAATTATTCCAGCAATTGAGCTGTCTAATAAACCAGAAAACGAATCGTTTCTTTTTATTGCCGACTTACATTCCATCACCCAAATTAAAGATGGCGCTACTTTAAGAGCCAACACTTATAGTACCGCTGCTGCTTGGTTAGCGTGTGGTTTAAATGTAACTAAAGTGATTTTTTACCGCCAATCCGACGTTACTCAAACGGCAGAATTAGCGTGGTATTTGAGCTGTTTTTTCCCTTATCAACGATTGACGTTAGCCCATTCGTTTAAAGACAAATCTGATCGATTAGAAGATGTAAATGCAGGATTATTTTCTTATCCAATGTTAATGGCCGCGGATATATTATTATACGATGCGCAATTTGTACCTGTTGGAAAAGACCAATTGCAACACATTGAAATTACTCGTGATGTAGCGGCTCGTTTTAATCATCAAATGGGAGAAACATTCGTTTTGCCAGAATCGTATATTCAGGAAGATACTAAATATGTTACCGGAACCGATGGGGGAAAAATGAGTAAATCTGCCAACAATATCATTAATATTTTCTTGGATGATAAAGCGTTACGCAAACAAATTATGTCAATTGAAAGCGATAGCACGCCGCTGGAAGACCCAAAAAATCCAGACACTTGTAATATATTTTCGATTTATAAATTATTAGCTGATGAAAATCAAATTAAAAAAATGATTTCTAATTATGCCAATGCCAATGCCGATTATGGTTACGGTCACGCCAAACAAGAATTGTTCGAATTGATAATTGAAAAATTCAAAACTGAGCGGGAGAAGTACAATTATTATATGAATAACCTTGCTGAAATAGACCAAGAATTATTTCGTGGAGCTGAAAAAGCGGCAGTAATTGCCAATGGAGTTTTAAAAAGAGTTCGTCAAAAACTAGGATTTAGTTTCTAAATGGCTTCAAATAGTTTCCCCGGTAAAGGTCTAACCACACCTTTTAATTCCATATTCAATAGAATTCCCGATATTTTGTAAATCGGCAAATCACATTCCAATGCTATAATATCTAGGATTTCTTTACCCGATTTTAATAGGTAATCGTAAATTTTTTGTTCGTCATTCTCTAAAGTCACAAATAACTTTTTTTGAACCGAGCGTGTAGTTTTTTCGATATCCCAATTTAGAATATATACGATGTCTGCTGCGCTTGTTAGCAAATTTGCTTTTTGAGTTTTAATCAAATTATTACATCCTAAACTAAATTTATCAGAAGTTCTGCCTGGCACAGCAAAAACATCCCGATTGTAGTCGTTGGCTAAATTGGCAGTTATTAAGGATCCTCCTTTTATTGCAGATTCAATTACAATTGTAGCTTCAGAAATACCGGCTACAATCCGATTTCGTTTTACAAAATTCTCTTTTTCTGGATTGGTACCGCTCCAATATTCAGTCATAAAACCTCCGTTTTTTTCCATTTTAGAAACGTATTTTTTGTGGGAACTTGGATAAATTTGATCCAATCCGTGTGCAACTATTCCAATAGTTTGTAAATCGTTTTCTATTGCCGCTTGGTGCGCAACAATATCGACACCGTAAGCAAAACCGCTAACTATTATTGGATTTAAGGGCGCTAATTCGGAGATTAGTGATTTGCAAAATTCAGTTCCATAAGAGGTGATTTTGCGTGTGCCCACAATACTTATTATCTTCCGATTGTTAAAATCAATATTGCCTGAAGAAAAAAGTAACAACGGCCCATCAATGCAATGTTTTAGTCGTTCTGGATAGGTTTTTTCTTGAAAATAAGAAACGGTTATTCTGTTATTTTCGATGTATTTTAATTCTGCTTCTGCTTTATCAAATATGGATTTATTTTTTAATTTTGAAATTAAAACAGATCCAATTCCGTCAATTGAGGCAAGTTGGGATGATTTAGTTTTGAATATTGCAGCCGCTTCTCCGCAATGGGAAAGTAGTTTTTTAGCAACAATATCGCCCACACCTTCTACTTTTTGTAACGCTAATAGATAATACAATTCGGTTTCATTCATGGCATATATTTATGTAAGTAAGATAAGATTTTTTTTGAAAATTGTTAATAAATTTTGCGAATAAAATTTTGATAACTATTTTGATTGTATAACTTTGTTATTATGAATTTAGAACACTACATCTCTCAGCTATTATATCGATATCAATGTGTAACGATTCCTGGTTTTGGTGCTTTTTTAACTGATATTCAATCAGCTCAATGGCACGAAGCGAGTAATGGATTTTATCCTCCGAAGAAATTAATTTCTTTCAATTCGTTTTTGAAAAATAACGACGGTTTGTTGGCAAATCACGTAGCTCAAAACGAGAAAATCTCTTATGAAACAGCTGTATTGTCTATTGAAAATGAAATTGCCAACTGGAAAAACGAGTTGCAATCTGCAAATAAGAAATCATTTAAAGGCATTGGAGAATTTAATTTAAATGCTGAAAAAAACATTGTTTTTACTCCTTATGAACAAGTAAATTATTTAGCAAGTTCATTCGGGTTATCAAATTTGATAGCTCCTTCAATTAAGAGAGAAGTAATAGAACATGTCTTTGAAAATGTTAAAGAAGAGGAGGTAATTCAATTAGTTTCTGATAGAAATATTGGTAGAACTTATCTAAAATATGCTGCATTAATAGTATTATCTCTATCATGCTCTGGAATAATGGGCATTAAATTATACCAGGATAAAGTAGCTTCAGACACCTTAATAGTAGAAAAAGCAGTACAACAAAAAGTTCAAAGTACCATTCAAGAGGCAACATTTGTTATTAGTAACCCATTGCCATCAGTTACTTTATCTCTAAAAGAGGAAAACAGGCCGTATCATATAGTTGCAGGTTCCTTTAGACTTGAAAAAAATGCTCAAAAAGTATTTAAACGTCTCACGAGAAAAGGCTTTAAAGCAAAAAGATTAGCGCCTAACGCAAATGGATTATTTCCTGTACTTTACGGAAGTTTTTCAACCCTTCAAGAAGCGGAAAGAATAAAATCTGATATTCAAAAATCAGAAAATCCAAATGTTTGGATTCTAATTGAAGAATTTTAAATAAAAAATCCCGTTAATATCGGGATTTTTTTATGTTGTGTAATTACCTTTGTAAAAAAAAATATGCACCCAAAACACCCTTCAGAATCTTTAACAGTATTAACTGATTTGGTTTTACCAAGTGAAACCAACCCTCTAAACAATCTTTTTGGCGGGGAATTATTAGCAAGAATGGATAGAGCGGCAAGCATTTCAGCTAGAAGACATTCCCGAAGAGTAGCAGTTACGGCATCTGTAAATCATGTTGCTTTCAATAGAGCGATACCTTTAGGAAGTGTAGTTACGGTGGAGGCAAAAGTTTCCAGAAGTTTCAAAAGTTCCATGGAAATTTTTATAGATGTTTGGATTGAAGACAGAGAAACGGGAACGAGAAGTAAGGCCAATGAGGCTATTTATACTTTTGTTGCTGTTGACGATTCAGGTCGTCCTGTTGAAGTGCCTGCTATAATTCCAGAAACTGAATTAGAGAAAGCTAGATTTGACGCAGCATTACGAAGAAAACAATTGAGTTTGGTTTTGGCAGGAAAGATGAAACCAAATGAAGCCACAGAATTAAAAGCACTTTTTGATTAATAAAAAAGGGAGTCAAATTAAGACTCCCTTTTTTTACATTTTATACAACCAACTCGATGGATTAAAATAGGTTGTATTTTGTGAAATGGTGAATTTGAGAATAGTTTTTCCATTATCACCGCTAGTTCTAACTCTACCAATGGTTTGTTTTATAGAAACTTTATCTCCTTTGTTTACGGAAACCGAACTTAGATTTTGGTATACCGTGAAAAAATCTCCATGTTGAATCATAACAGCTGTATTCACTGGAGAAAACACCATAATACTGGTTACCACTCCCCCAAATACGGCTCTTGCATTGGCGCCTTTTTCAGTTTCAATATCTACACCACTATTTTTAATTACCAGAGATTTAAATTCTGGGTGAGGATGTTCGCCATAGGCAGAGTAAATTGACACCATCTTTTCAACCGGCCAAGGTAAACGGCCTTTATTTGCTTTAAAATTATCAGCTAAAATTTTCCCTTCCGCAGTTAATACAATTTTAGTAGAAGATTCTATTGCTTTTGTTTCAGCAACTACCGCTTCTTTGGTAGGAATTTTTGTATTATTTGGAGTTGCTTTTCTGCTTGCTTCTACCGCTTTTCTATTTGCTTCAGCTGCTTTTCTATTTGCTTCAGCGATAGCCTCACGAATCAATCGGTCTATTTTTTGATCAATTGCTCTTGTTTCTTGTTGTTTTTTCTTGATTTCAGCAAGATATTTTTTCTTGTCTTTTTTAATTGAATTTGCTAAAACTTCTTGTTCTTGTTTTTCCTTTTGAAGTTCTAAACGTTCTTTTTCGTTTTCTTCAATCAATTTTTGTTTAGCGCTTTTTTGAACTACAATTTTCTGATTGTAATTATTAAGCTCAGTTGTTTTTTCTTTAATTTCAACCCCTTGAGTTTTTCTATAGCTTGTATATTGTTTCATATATTGAACTCTTTTGTAGGCTTGTAGAAAATTTTTTGATGATAATAAAAACATAGCTCGACTTTGTTCGGAACGACTTTTATATGATTTTACAATCATTGCTGCGTAGTCCTTTTTCAAAATCTCTAATTCTCTTTGCAACCGATTAATCTCTAATTGATTAATATACATGTCATTACTTAACAATTTTGTTTGTTTTTCAGTTGTATTTATCAGCTTTTCTTTTAGTTTTATTTTACTTGACTGAATCAAAATTAGTTTTGTAACCGATTTTTCTTTTTTCTTAGTTGTTTGCAACAGCTCTTCAGTTTCACGAATTTCTTTCTGGATTTGAGCTTTACGCTCCTCCAATTTTTTTTGCTGATCTTCCTGTCCCCAAACGGAACAAGAAATGCAAAGTATTAAAAAACTAAAAATAAATTTTGACATATTGAAGCTATATTTTTGCAAATTTAATTAATAAAAACTCTCTCGTAAGAATTTGGAACAGAATATGGAAAAGAAAGTTCCTCATTGAAAGAAATTGAATTATAATTGATATTTATTGTTGTTTTTTCTAACTTTTGATTGGCTTCGATTGAAATTCCTGATGGCAAATTGCATTCTTCAGCAGATTTACGTGCGGGATAAATTATTTGCAACATTCTTTCTAATCCTGGTTGGGAAATCTCTTCTTTTTTAACTAAATAATTATCCCCAGATAAATAGAATGTTTTGCTGATGCCTGAATTTGAAACAGAGGCTAGTTTGTATTTATTGTCTTCTAGAGTGAAATTGTATTTTCCATTTCTCAAATTATCAATGGCTTCTCCTAAAAGTAAGTTTTGAACTTTTTGAAAGTCCAGTTCGGTTCCTAAAAGGTTGCTTAAAGTCGAATAATTTCCGTCAAAATAACTGCTGTTTAATTTTTCATAGTATTGTACTTTTTCGGGAGTTATTAAGGCTTTAGCCACCGTAATGCCTAATATTCGAATACTAACTAAAATAATTTCATCTTTCTTTAATTTGATTTCCGCAGTTACATTTTGAGTTTGGCTAGGATCTCTATAGCTCACATTGGATTTGATATATAAGGTGTTGAAATTCAACTTATTTTTATAATGATTATCAATAATTTTATCCGAAGTTAGTTTGTCATTAGCTACTGTTTCAGCAATTGCCGCTTTTTTTGCTGAGCAGGAAACAAGGATATAAAAAGACAGTAAACCAATATATTTTTTCATTAATTTTTGTTTTTTAAAGCACTTTCGGCTTTCGAAAAATAGTATTCTTTTTTCTTTAAATCTCCCAATCCATTATAGGCTTCACCCAATTGAATGTTGAAATTGATTTCAAGTTTTGGATTATCAACAACAAAATCTAAACCAGATTCTAGCACGTCTTTTGCTTTTTTATAAGTCCCTTTTTGGTTATAAGCCAATCCTAAATAATAATAAAATTGAGGTTGCGTTGGATAAATTTGAATAAACGTTTCTACTTTCTTTTCTATAACGTCAAAATTTCCTTTTTCAGTATAACACTCAAACAAAAGTAATGCCGTTTCTAGTTCGTCGGGTATTTTTTTTAATTGGATTTCATAAAAACGAATTGCTTTTTCCCAGTTCTTTTTATTATGATAGAACTTGCCTAATTCTTTAGCAACTTCAATCGATTTATCAGTATCAAAATAGGAAACGGCTTTCTCTAAATCGGAATCAAATTGTGGTTTATCTTTAATAAATAGCAGAAATTCATTAAATATTCTGTGTTTTATTTTTTGATCTATTTTCATACTCCCTAAAACAAAATTCATTGCTTTAACTGCATTTTCCCCATCATTATTTTTCAAATACAATTTAAACAAGCTTACTTTTGCCCAATCCGAATTTGGAATTTCCAATTCTAATTTCTTTGCAATTTGTTGCGCTAATTCTTCTTGATTGTTCTTATTGTATAAAAATATCAAAGCAATATAATTCGATTCCTCTTTTGGGTTTTTCTTAATTTGTTCCAATAAATTAACTCGTTCTGCACTATGAAATTTAGGATCTTGAAGAATTTCAGATTTATAAATTTCTCGCATTTCTAATTTTCCAACCTGATCATTTAGTTCGTTAATAAGCTCCAAAGCGTTATCATATTGATCGGCGTTCATGTAAAGCGAAACCAATTCTTCTTTGTACTCTTTTTTGAATTCTATCAGTTTTAAAACAATTGGAATTGCTTTTTCAAATTCTTTATTTTCATAACATACATCGTACATTCCGACCCAAAACCAGCGATTATTTGGATCTATTTTGGTTGCTTTTTCAAATGATTCGTAGGCTTTTTTGTACTCTTTTTGTTCTAAATAATTCTTTCCCAGTTCAAAATAAATGGTAGCGTTATTGGGTTGAATTTTCAAACATTTTTCTAATTCGATAATTGCTTTATCATAATTTTCAATTCCTTTTTGCTTTAATGATTCATAGAACGAATCTTCAAATTCATCTTTTTCTAAAGCCACATCTTCGGGTATATTTTGAGCCCATAGCGATGCCGTATTGCATTGCAAAACTGTAAAAAGGAATATAAAAATTAGTTGTTTCATTTATTCTAAAACGGAGTAATCCCCGATACTAATACTTGTAAAATTACCATCAAAACTGGCAAAACTTCCAATCATTGCATTGTCTAAATTGGCGTTTTTTATGGTAGACTGATTTTGAACTAAGCTATTTTTTATGGTTGCATTTTGCACTGAACACCCATTTCCTAATGAAACATTTGGCCCAACAGTAGCATTT
>CAIJFC010000106.1 GCA_903819815.1 uncultured Bacteroidota bacterium | reverse complement strand
TTTTTTTGGTAAATTTAGAAACTAATTTGACGTTTAAAACTATTCTCCTAATTGAATCTTTTGTGGTAAAAAAATCCAAGATGATAGACAAATAGATAATAGATTTCATTGTTCCTTTTGTTATACTTTATTCCTTTTGTAGTAAAAAAAATCCAAGATGATAGGACTAATACATGATAGATTTCTTTGCGCCTTTTGATCGCACTTTGTTACTTTTGTGGTAAAAAAAAACTTGCGCTCCTTGCGGTCATACAATTAAGCCATCATTTTTCTTTTGCTTACCAACAACCATATCACTATTGGTGCTCCAAAAATAGAAGTAATAGCGTTAATAGGCAAGATAATCTCAGTACCTGGAATTTGAGTAATGCTGTCGCAAATGAGCATAATAATAGCTCCAAAAAGTAAAGTACTCCAAAATAATATTTTGTGATTGCTGGTTTGAAATACTAATTTGGCTATATGCGGAACTGCAAGCCCAATAAAAGCAATAGGCCCAACAAAAGCTGTAATACTCCCTGCCAATATACTTGTTGCAAATAGGATAATGTACTTTGTTTTTTTATAATTAATCCCTAAACTTCTAGCGTAATTTTCTCCTAATAATAGTGCGTTCAAAGGCTTGATACTAAACACACTTAAAACCAATCCTAAAACTACACAAAAGCATAAAATGGCAATGGAATTCCAAGTTAGGTTTCCAAGATTTCCCAAAGACCAAAAAGTAAATTTCTGAAGTTGCTCTGCCGAACTAAAATAAGTTAAACAACCCACAATAGCACTAGTTAAACTGCCAAACATCAACCCTACAATTAAGATAGCCATAGTGTCGCGCAGTCGTTTTGCTATTACTAAAATAGAAACCAAGACAATGAAACTTCCTAAACTTGAAGCGATGATAATTCCAAACGAAGAAAGAAAAAATTCAGATAGTGAAATTGGTAATAAAGAAGCTCCTAAAATAACAACAGCCACTCCTAAACTTGCTCCAGAACTCAATCCCAAAACGTACGGCCCTGCAAGCGGATTTCTAAATAGTGTTTGCATTAATAAACCACTAATAGAAAGTCCAATACCAATTAATATTGCAACTATAGCTTTAGGTAATCTGTAATTCAAAATAATGTAATTCCATGACTCTTTACTGCACGATCCATGAAGCAAACTAGTATATACATCCTTCAATGGAATGTTAATCGAACCCAAACTAATATTCAAAAAAAACAAGATAACCATCCCAATAATTAGGGTTGAAAAAAGTAAAGTATTTTTATTTGTAGTCTTCAAATTATTCTAATTTTTTAAAGAAAAAAGGATTGTAATTTGGAAGTAATTCAGGGTGAAATATCTTTATCAAATCCTTCAAAACCAAATCGGGGCGGGCAGAAGCCAATTCAAAATAGACAATTCCACCTTTTGGCCCTTTATTTACCGCATACGAATATACTTTTTTATTTTTAAAACTTTCAAATTCAGTATAATGAGAACTGCTTTCACTCATTTGCTTTAG
>CAIJFC010000105.1 GCA_903819815.1 uncultured Bacteroidota bacterium | reverse complement strand
CAATACAATTGCACCTCCCCAATCGTCTCCGATTTTTGCAAAATGGGAGGCAATGTGATGTATAAAAAACTACCTCGCACCACCACACCCAAATCAGCACCCAAATCCGTTGCATGCTTGCTTGCATTAATCACTTCCTGGAATTTTAATTCAGCACCATAATAGTCCTGATGAACCAAATCAAATTTTTGCTGTGATGATTTATAAGCAAGCAGTAAAATGCCGCAAACAAAAATTAAATACACCATCAATATTTTATGCCCCCAATTAAATTTCATAATTTTATTTTTTAAATTGATGGTCCCAAAAAAATTGCAGATAATACATCCATTCTTTTGCCATTTTCATAAATGCCAATCTTCACTTTTGTTTTTCGTGACTTTAATTGTTCATTTTTTAATGTGATAAAAAAACTGGTTTGGAAATAGGACTCTTTAGGAACATCAACCACCCCTACTTGCTTAATTTCGCCTTTCATATTCTCCAATTTCAAGTCCAAATGAATATTTTTCCTTGTTTTATTAACCAATTTAATATTATATAAATTACTGATCCTATCATGCGCTAGTAATTGATAGGTTTGTCCGGGTGTTCTCATAATTCTAGCTGCGACATCGGCTCTAGTAACTAATAATACCCCCAAAAATATTAATAGCAAACTCAAAACAAGGGTATACAATTTTAACCTCCAGGTGTAAGTCATTTGCTCCTTTAATGCTATCCCGTTTTCTGACGCATATCTAATTAAGCCTTTGGGTTTATTAACGTGATCCATAATTTCATCACAAGCATCAATACATGCAGTACAATTGACACACTCTAACTGCGTTCCATTTCGTATATCAATACCAGTGGGGCAAACTCGAACACAAGCATGACAGTTGACACAATCACCTTTATCATTCGTTTTGTCTGACAACTTACCACGCGGCTCTCCCCTTACATAATCATACGCAACTAAAATTGAGTTTCGATCCAACAACACTCCTTGCAATCGACCATAAGGACATACAATGATACATGCCTGCTCTCTAAACCAATAATACACAAAGAAAAATACCAAGGTGAAAATGACCAACGCACTAAAAGTACCAAATTCAACAAAAATTCCTTCTTGTATATGCACCCACAATTCGTCAATTCCAATAATGTATCCTAAGAAGAAATTCGCAATTAAGAAAGACAAGGAAAAGAAAGCAAAAATTTTAATTACCCTTTTTACAATCTTTTCTGTATTCCAAGGCATCGCTTTCAACTTTTTTTGTTGATTCGCATCTCCATCAATAAAATATTCAATTTTACGAAATACCATTTCCATAAAAATGGTTTGCGGACAAGCCCAGCCACAAAATATTCTACCAAACGCAACTGTAAATAGAATTACAAAAACAATAAAGGTCAATAAACCAATGGCAAAAATGAAAAAATCCTGTGGCCAAAATATTTTACCAAAAAATATAAATTTTCGTTCTAAAACATTAAATAGGAATAATGGCTCACCCTCCACCTTAATAAAAGGTAAAGTGAAAAATAAAATCAAATAAAAATAACTAAAATAGGATCTTAAATTATACAACTTTCCTCCAGGCTTTTGTGGAATTACATAATTTCTATTACCTTCTTTACTTATAGTTCCTACCGCATCCCTAAAGGTTTGGTCTAATGCGTCTTTTTTATAATTCGCAATACTTTCAGAATCATTTTTAGAATTATTTGGCATTATTTATTTTTCCTGTTGCAGTAGTGTCCACTGAGACAGCTACTTCTTTATATAAATCCCCTTGTGGCGCTTTTGGATTTGGCGGATTAGTCCCTCTCAAACTTCTGATATAACTTGACAATTGTTGCATTTCCACTGGCGAATAAGTAGTTTGCCAGGACTGCATACCCTTGTCTGGAAAACCATATTTGATCGTTTTAAATATATCTTTTATGCTGCCGCCATGAATCCAATATTCATCCGTTAAATTGGGTCCTACCAATCCTTGTCCATCCGCCAAATGACAAGGCACGCAGGTTTTAGCAAATATTGCTTTACCAGCAGCATTACCCGCGGCATCCAAGTCGGTCACTGAATTCT
>CAIJFC010000104.1 GCA_903819815.1 uncultured Bacteroidota bacterium | reverse complement strand
TAACTCAAAAGCAGCAGCTTATTTGGGAACGAATTTATTTTGCTTTTGGTGTTTTAGTGGCAATTGTAATCACTATTTACCCATTATTTTTCTTTACAGAAATAAATTATCTGATTTATTTATCGATTGGGCTTCAACTTTTTTTACTGCTAAAAATTAAGAAACTCCCTATCAATGGAATTTTCAGGCTTGTAGGCTACACAATTGTTTTGAACGTTTTTTTGAGTTTTGTTTTTTACCCCAAACTATTAACTTTTCAAGCGGATGCCATGGCTGGAAAATGGTTTTATGAAAATAAACCCAAGGAGAAAGTATATTTTATAAATGAAAAATCGCATTTGTTTAACTTCTATACTAAAAATTCCAAGCAACAATCTATTTTAATTAAAGATATAAATTCGATTCATGAATCGTGTTGGTTGTATACCAATGGGGACAATTTATCAGAAATACAAAAAACCAAAACGATTTTAGAAACAAAGAAATTTGCCGATTACCCCATTACAAGACTAAAATTGAATTTTTTATTGGAGAGTAAAAGGCCTCAGACCCTATCATACAATTATTTATTAAAAATAAAATGAAAACCCAAATGGTGAAGAAACTATCTATAATTATTCCTGCTTACAATGAAGGAAATACCATCCATTTAATATTGGATAAGGTAAAAGAGGTTAATTTATTGAACGATATTGAAAAAGAAATTATTATTGTCAATGATTGTTCTAGTGATCACACCGAGGAAGCAATTCAAGATTACATTAAGAACAATGACAAATTAAATATTCAGTACTACAAACACGAATTCAATAAAGGTAAGGGAGCGGCACTTCACACGGGTATTAGTAAAGCAACCGGAGAATATACCATTATTCAAGATGCCGATTTAGAATACGATCCTAAAGAATTCAATATATTGTTAAAACCCATTTTGGATGGTTTTGCAGATGTCGTTTATGGCTCTAGATTTATGGGTGGAAAACCGCACAGAATTTTATTTTTCTGGCATACCATAGGGAATAAATTTCTAACGATGCTTTCTAATATGTTTACCAATCTTAATTTATCAGATATGGAAACGTGCTATAAAATGTTCAATACAAAATTGCTCCAAGGCATAAAATTGAAAGAGAACAGATTTGGATTTGAACCCGAAGTGACTGCAAAAATAAGCCGAATAAGTAAAATTAGAATTTACGAAGTGGGTATTTCCTATTACGGCAGAACCTACGAAGAAGGAAAAAAAATTGGCTGGAAAGATGGTTTTAGAGCAATGTTTTGTATAGTTAAATACGGTCTATTGAAAATGTAAAGGGCAGGTTATTGGGTG
The DNA here is from genome assembly GCA_903819815.1 of uncultured Bacteroidota bacterium. Classification (GTDB taxonomy): domain Bacteria; phylum Bacteroidota; class Bacteroidia; order Flavobacteriales; family Flavobacteriaceae; genus Flavobacterium. The sequence continues at coordinate 24,451 of CAIJFC010000104.1, read as the reverse complement.
TTAGGTTTTAGACGAAAGTTCACTCCTATTTCTTTTCTTCGTTCCTTTTGTTGAAACTTTGTATCTTTTGTGGTTAAAAAAGTAGCCTGTAATTTATAATTTATAATTTATAATTCAACATTAATAATAGTTTTAACCTTAGTGAATCTCTGTGGAACTTTCGAGTTCTTTGTGAAATAAACAAAAAAAAACCACGCAATACGCGTGGTTTTTTATTTCAATAGTTAGCAATTACTTTAAATCAAAACGATCTAAATTCATTACTTTACACCATGTTTTGATGAAATCATTTACAAATTTATTTTTGTTGTCGTCCTGAGCATAAACTTCTGCGTAAGCTCTTAAAACAGAATTGGATCCAAAAACCAAATCAACTCTTGTTGCCGTCCACTTAGTAGCCCCTGATTTTCTATCCACAATATTGTATAAATTGTCTCCTACTGGGTTCCAACTGTATTTCATGTCGGTTAAATTAACAAAGAAATCGTTGCTTAGCACGCCTTCATTATGAGTGAAAACCCCATGCTTCGTTCCGTCAAAATTGGTGCCAAGAACACGCATTCCACCAATTAATACGGTCATTTCAGCAGCCGTAAGCCCTAGTAATTGCGCTTTGTCAAGCATCAATTCTTCTGGTTGAACAATGTATTTGGATTTCACATAGTTTCTGAAAGCATCACTTAAAGGTTCTAAAACCTCCATTGATTCTACGTCAGTCATTTCTTGAGAAGCATCACCACGTCCAGCATTAAAAGGAACTTTCACATCAAATCCACCTTCTTTTGCCGCCATTTCGATTGCTGCAGCACCACCTAAAACAATTAAATCAGCAATACTAATTTTTGTACTTAAACTAGCTTGAATTTCTGCTAATTTATTTAGTACTTTTTCTAATCTTGCTGGCTCGTTTCCATGCCAATTTTTTTGTGGTTCTAATCGAATTCTAGATCCATTAGCACCCCCTCTAAAATCGGAACCTCTAAAAGTTCTTGCGCTATCCCAAGCCGTATTGATTAATTCTGCTCTTGTCAAACCGCTTTTTAATAAAATCGCTTTAGTATCCTCTATTTCTTTATCTGTCAAAGTATAGTTTGCCGCAGGAATAGGATCTTGCCAAATTAAATCTTCTGAAGGAACATCGGCACCTAAGTAACGATTTTTAGGTCCTAAATCTCTATGGGTCAATTTGAACCATGCTCTTGCAAATACTTCCGAAAAATAAGCAGGATCTTTATGAAAACGTTCTGAAATTACTCTATAAGCTGGATCCATTTTCATCGCCATATCGGCATCCGTCATAATAGGATTGTTCTTTTTCGAGGGATTGTGGGCGTCAACCGTTTTGTCTTCGTCTTTAATATTAATAGGTTCCCACTGCCATGCACCTGCCGGGCTTTTCTTTAACTCCCAGTCGTGGTTCAATAACATATCAAAATATTCATTGTCCCAACGTGTTGGATTTGTGGTCCAAGCACCTTCCAATCCACTAGTTACCGTATCAGCACCATTTCCATTGTTTTTTGGATTCATCCAACCAAACCCTTGATTTTCAATTGGTCCCGCTTCAGGTTCTGGACCTAAAGCACCGGCATCGCCATTTCCATGTGCTTTTCCTACTGTGTGTCCACCAGCAGTTAACGCTACTGTTTCTTCATCGTTCATTGCCATTCTTTGGAAAGTGACACGAACGTCATGTGCCGATTTTAATGGGTCTGGTTTCCCATCTACTCCTTCCGGATTCACATAAATTAATCCCATCATTACTGCAGCTAATGGATTTTCTAAATCTCTTTCACCAGAATAGCGAGTTCCTTCACTTCCAGAAACGGCTTTCCATTCTTTTTCAGAACCCCAATAGATGTCTTTTTCAGGATGCCAAATGTCTTCACGACCACCAGCAAAACCATATACTTTTAATCCCATAGATTCATAAGCCATATTTCCAGCTAAAATCATTAAATCGGCCCAGGAAAGTTGGTTACCATATTTCTTTTTTATTGGCCATAAAATCCTTCTGGCTTTATCTAAATTACCATTGTCAGGCCAGCTGTTTAATGGGGCAAAACGGATGTTTCCAGTTCCAGAACCACCGCGACCGTCAGCAATTCTATAAGTTCCAGCTGAATGCCATGCGAGACGAATCATTAATCCACCATAATGTCCCCAATCGGCAGGCCACCAATCTTGACTGTCCGTCATTAAAGTTTTTAAATCATTTTTTAATGCCGTAAGATCTAATTTTTTAAATTCTTCAGCATAATTAAAATTTTCACCTAGCGGATTTGTTTTTGAATCGTGCTGATGTAAAATATCTAAGTTTAGAGATTTTGGCCACCAATCTTGTTTAAGAGGTGTAGCATTCATCGCCGTATTTTGATGAAATGGGCATTTTCCAATGTCGTTTGAATTTTCCATATTTATTGAATTAAGTCTTATTTACTTTTTAAAAATTTACTTACAAAAGTAGGTTAACAATTTGATTTTAGTATAGTTATTTTATGGTTTTAATTTATTTTTTAATAGATATAATCTATTGTTTCTATTTTATTTAGATTATTAAAACAAAGGTAAATTTATACTATATTTGTTTCTACTTTAAGATTTATTAAATAGTATACAACCTATGAATTTCTCCAATCTATTTCGAAAAAAAACAGTTCAAGACATATTAAAACAAGTCGCTAAAAATGAAGCTGACGGTCACAATTCATTAGGAAAACATCTTAAAACTAGAGATTTAGCCGCCTTTGGAATCGCCGCTATTATTGGAGCTGGAATTTTCAGTACCATTGGAAAAGCTAGTTTTGATGGTGGTCCCGGAGTTATCTTCTTGTTTTTATTTACCGCTGTTGCGTGTAGTTTTGCCGCATTTGCTTACGCAGAATTCGCCTCCATGGTGCCTGTTTCAGGAAGTGCTTACACTTATTCCTATGTGGCTTTTGGAGAATTAATTGCCTGGATTATCGGTTGGGCCTTAATTATGGAATACGCGATCGGGAATATCACCGTTGCCATTTCTTGGAGTGATTACTTTACGAGTTTGATGAATAATATTATAGTCAATTTGAATCATAAATACGATTGGAATTTACAAGTTTTAGCCGATTGGGTTCAAATGGATTATTTAACGGCTTCCAACGGATTTAAAGACGCTACTGCTTTAATGCAAAACGGAAAATCGTTCGAGAATTTAAGTTCCTCTTTGCAAAATGCCTATACTGCTTGGACCACTTCACCTGTAATTGGTGGTTTTCACATCGTTGCCGATTTACCTGCTCTAGGGATAATTATCTTCATTACGGGATTGGTTTATCGTGGAATGAAGGAATCTAGAAATGCCAGTAATGCGATGGTTTTAGTGAAGTTATGCATCATTTTATTGGTAATTGCCGTAGGAGTTTTTTACGTAGATGTTGACAATTGGAGCCCTTTTGCACCCAATGGAGTAGGAGGAATATTGAAAGGAGTTTCGGCCGTTTTCTTTGCCTATATTGGTTTTGATGCTATTTCAACCACCGCTGAAGAATGTGAAAATCCGCAACGCGATTTGCCTCGAGGAATGATGTGGGCCATTATAATATGTACCATTTTATATATCGCAATTGCCTTAGTGCTAACTGGAATGGTTTCCTATTCTGAATTGAATGTTGGCGATCCTTTATTATTTGTATTCGAAAAATTAGATTTAAAAATAATGTCAGCAATCATCGGAGTTTCTGCTGTTATAGCCATGGCGAGTGTTTTATTGGTGTTCCAAATGGGGCAACCTAGAATTTGGATGAGTATGAGCCGCGATGGTTTGTTGCCAAAAAAATTCTCAAGAGTGCATCCTAAATTCAAAACACCTTCCTATGCCACTGTGGTTACGGGTTTTGTAGTAGCCATTCCGGCTTTATTTTTGAACCTAACCATGGTAACCGATTTATGTAGTATCGGAACTTTATTTGCCTTTGTATTGGTTTGCGCGGGTGTATTGGTATTGCAAAACAAAACAGATATTCCTCGTGGGAAATTCAAAACTCCCTATGTGAATTCGAAATACATTGTTCCTGTTTTAATCTTAATTGGATTGGTTTATTCGGTTCAGTACAATCAAAAAAGCACGCTCGATTTCATTACCAATGAAAAGAAAATATATGCTCCGGAAGATATTGTAACTTCTTTAACTCCGGAACAATCAAAACAAGTTTATAATTATTTAGCAGCATTTGACGCCAATAACGCGACGACTTCAACACCCGATTTAGAAGTTATTTTGAGTAACTATTCTGATAATGAAGATCAATATCAATCGGTTGTTAACGCTTTACCAATTAGTGATTCTCAAAAATATGAAACGGGTTTTAGCTTATTCAAACACAAAATTCCAATGTGGATTTTCCTACTTTCTTTAATTGGATTAGCAGTTTGGGGGTATCGACAAAATTTATCGTTAATTCCTATGTTGGGTTTAATATCCTGCTTGTACATGATGGCGGAATTAAGTGTTTGGAACTGGATTTATTTCACCATTTGGTTGTTGATTGGTTTGGTAATTTACTTTGGCTACAGCCGAAAAAATAGCCAATTGAATACCACGGAATAAGCAATAGAATTAATTAAAATTTGAATCCGTTTTGTAATTTTCAAGGCGGATTTTTTGTTTCATAATAACCTGAAATTTCAATTTTCAAATTCATACAGATTAACTATCTTTGACATCTTAAAATAAGAACAAAATGACGCTATCTCAAATTCTATCGGCACCTATCGAAAAAGCTATCCATTCGCTTTTTGATGTAACTATTGACAAAATAGAATTTCAATCGACACGGAAAGATTTTGAAGGAGACATTACGATGGTTATTTTTCCCTTATTGAAAGTGATTAAGAGCAATCCGGTGGAACTTGGAAATAAAATAGGGGCTTATTTAGTTGAAAATGTAGCTGAGGTTTCTAATTTTAACGTGGTTTCTGGGTTTTTAAATATTGTCATTTCCGATCAATATTACCTTGATTTTTTCAATGATATTAAAGACAATTCGCAATTCGGATTTGTTTCGCCCAAGGCAAATGAGCCCGCGATTATGGTGGAATATTCTTCGCCAAATACCAACAAACCTTTACATTTAGGACACGTTAGAAATAATTTATTGGGATATGCTGTTGCTGAAATACTTAAAGCATCGGGAAAAAAAGTATATAAAACACAAATCATCAACGACCGTGGAATTCACATTTGTAAGTCGATGTTGGCTTGGCAAAAATTTGGAAAAGGTCAAACACCTGAAACTTCTGGATTAAAAGGAGATAAATTAGTTGGTAATTTTTATGTAGCTTTTGATAAAGCCTACAAAGAAGAAATCACCCAATTAATGAGCGAAGGAAAATCTGAAGAAGAAGCAAAAAAACAAGCGCCAATTATTTTGGAAGCGCAAGAAATGCTACTAAAATGGGAAGCTGGAGATCCGGAAGTAATGGCACTTTGGAAAACGATGAACCAATGGGTTTATGACGGATTTGGCAAAACTTACACCAATCTAGGAGTTGATTTTGATAGTTATTATTACGAGAGCAATACCTATTTATTAGGAAAAGACGTAGTTCAAATAGGATTGGAAAAAGGAATTTTTGAAAAAGACCCTGATGGCTCGGTTTGGATTGATTTAACTCCGGATGGTTTGGATAGAAAAATTGTACTTCGTTCAGACGGAACAGCGGTTTACATGACGCAAGATATAGGAACGGCAATTCAGCGTGTTAAGGACTTTCCAGACGTTGGAGGAATGGTTTACACCGTTGGAAACGAACAGGATTATCACTTTAAAGTCTTGTTTTTAATCCTTCAAAAATTAGGTTTTGACTGGTCTAAAAACTTGTTTCATTTGTCCTACGGAATGGTAGATTTGCCTTCAGGAAAAATGAAAAGTCGCGAGGGAACTGTAGTAGATGCTGATGATTTGATGAATGAAATGACCGATACCGCTCAGAAAATTTCTGAAGAATTAGGAAAGCTGGAAGGGTATTCAGATGCTGAAAAAGCCAAGTTGTACACTACCATCGGAATGGGCGCCTTGAAATACTATATTTTGAAAGTCGATCCTAAGAAAAGAATTTTGTTTGACCCAGAAGAATCGGTAGATTTCGCAGGAAATACAGGACCTTTTATACAATATACGTATGCGAGAATTCAATCGATTATTCGCAAAACCAACTTCGATTTCACTGAAAATACAACGATTAAAGTATTGCATGAAAAGGAAAAAGAATTGGTTAAACAATTGGAATTGTATCCAGAGGTAATTCAAAATGCGGCACAAAATCATAGCCCTGCTTTAATTGCAAATTACACTTACGATTTAGTCCGTGAATACAATTCGTTCTATCAAGCGGTGCCTATTTTAGGTTCAAATGATAGTGTAGAAAAAGTTTTTCGTGTGCAATTATCAAAAAAAGTGGCCGACACTATTGCATCGGCCTTCCAACTTTTAGGTATTCAAGTTCCGGAGAGAATGTAGTTTTTAAAATCTGATGGCAATACCAATGCCATTTTCTGAAGATGTTATTGAGAACTCAGGATCTATAGATGTGGTGTTTTTTGCTATACTACTGTTGTAAGAATCTACAGCTTCTTTCATTTGTTTATTTCCATTTCCTTGAAAAATTAATCCAATAATCATTCCTGCAGCTCCAATCCCTCCAACAGTCCAATTGGGTTTCATTTGAGGGTTGTTGCTAATAGAAAGACCTAATGTATATCCAAAAGTGAAAGCACCCACATTAGAAACGATGCCTCCAATTAATCTATTTGTTTGAGCAGAATTCAATTTAGCTTCAATTTCCGAATTGTTAACTAACTTTTTAGCTTCTTGAATGCTAATTTTTTTACCATTTTGATGGATTGCCGTCCCAGACCAAAAGTCTTTTTCAATACTTAATGGTGATTGAGAAAAACAAGATAAACTTGCAAATAGAATGCTAAATACCAATAATTGATTTTTCATTTTTGTTGTTTATAATTATTTATACAATATTATTGAATTAATAATTGATTACCAAATATTAATTTGATTTCGAATCAATCTTTGGTCAACAACTGCAATTTTGCCTCTTTGTCTCTTTGACGCTTTCTAACTTTATCTTATATTTGCAATTCAATAAAAAGCACTACTATGTTTGATAATTTAAGTGATAAATTAGACAAAGCCTTTCATATCCTAAAAGGACACGGAAAAATTACTGAAATTAATGTTGCTGAAACATTAAAGGAAGTTCGCCGCGCACTTTTAGATGCCGATGTTAACTTTAAAATAGCAAAAGATTTTACCACAAGGGTAAAGGACAAAGCCATTGGTCAAAATGTATTAACTACATTACAACCCGGCCAACTTTTAGTAAAATTAGTTAAAGACGAATTGACTGAATTAATGGGTGGAGAAGTTTCTGGAGTCAATCTTTCAGGAAATCCAACCGTAATTCTAATGTCGGGATTACAAGGATCTGGTAAAACCACTTTCTCAGGAAAATTAGCTAATTTCCTTAAAACCAAAAAAGCGAAAAATCCACTTTTAGTAGCTTGTGATGTGTATCGCCCAGCAGCAATCAATCAGTTGCATGTGGTGGGATCACAAATTGGCGTGGAAGTTTACTCCGAATTAGGAAACAACAATCCAGTTGAAATTGCACAAAATGCAATTAAATATGCCAAAGAAAAAGGATTCAATGTTGTAATTGTAGATACCGCAGGTCGTCTTGCAGTAGACGCTCAAATGATGGACGAGATTGCTCGTGTTCATAAAGCAATCCAACCTCAAGAAACCTTATTTGTAGTGGATTCCATGACAGGTCAAGATGCGGTAAATACGGCAAAAGCCTTTAATGATATTTTGAATTTTGATGGGGTAATCTTAACAAAATTAGATGGAGATACTCGTGGTGGAGCCGCACTTTCTATAAAATCAGTAGTTAATAAACCGATTAAGTTTGTAGGAACTGGTGAAAAAATGGAAGCAATTGACATTTTCTATCCAGAGCGTATGGCGGAACGAATCCTAGGAATGGGAGACGTAGTTTCATTGGTAGAAAAAGCACAAGAACAATACAACGAAGAGGAAGCTCGTAAAATCCAAAAGAAAATCGCCAAAAACGAGTTTGGTTTCGATGATTTCTTGACCCAAATTCAACAAGTCAAAAAAATGGGTAACATGAAAGACTTGGTCGGCATGATTCCTGGAGCGTCAAAAGCCATGAAAGACGTTGAAATTGAAGACGATGCATTCAAGCACATTGAAGCCATTATACATTCAATGACACCAACAGAAAGATCAAAACCGGCAATTATTGATATGAAAAGGAAAACGAGAATTGCGAAAGGATCGGGAACTAAAATCGAGCAAGTAAATCAATTAATGAAGCAGTTTGACCAAATGAGCAAAATGATGAAAATGATGCAAGGTCCAGGGGGTAAAAATATGATGAAAATGATGAGTGGTATGAAAGGTGGAATGCCTGGAATGCGATAGATTTTAGCCGAAAGTCAAATGTCTTAATGTCAAAAGCAACAACAACAACAACAAATACACAACAACAATGCAACTACTAGACGGAAAAAAAGTTTCTGAGGATATCAAAGCCGAAATCACGGCTGAAGTCCAAAAGATGAAAAACAACAACGAGAAAGTCCCTCATTTAGCGGCAATTATTGTTGGAAATGATGGTGCCAGTTTAACTTATGTAGGAAGTAAAGTGAAAGCTTGTGAGAGAGTAGGTTTTGAGTCGACTTTAATCAATATGCCAAGCACGACCTCTGAAACAGAATTACTTAAAAAAATTAAAGAGTTAAACGAAGACGACAACATTGACGGATTTATCGTTCAGTTGCCATTGCCGGATCAAATCGATACTCAAAAAGTCCTTATGGCTGTTGATCCAAGTAAAGATGTTGACGGTTTTCACCCAGAGAATTTTGGAAAAATGGCCTTGGATATGACCACTTTTATTCCAGCAACTCCATTTGGAATTCTAGAATTATTAGAACGTTACAACGTTGAAACTAAAGGAAAGCATACCGTAGTTATTGGCCGTAGCCACATTGTAGGTCGTCCAATGAGTATTCTGATGGGAAGAAAAGGATTCCCAGGAAATTCAACGGTGACTTTAACCCACAGTTATACCAAAAATATTTCAGAGATTACCATTCAAGCCGATATTATCATCACCGCTTTAGGAGTTCCAAATTACCTGAAAGCAGAAATGGTAAAAGACGGAGCAGTTGTAATTGATGTGGGTATCACTAGAGTAAATGACGATTCTAACGAAAAAGGATATGTAATTACTGGCGATGTCGATTTTGTAAACGTAAGTAAGAAAGCGTCTTTCATTACTCCCGTTCCAGGTGGAGTAGGACCGATGACTATAGCGATGTTATTGAAAAACACACTATTAGCAAGAGAGCAACGAAAGTTAGCGAAGCAATAATAAAAAAAGCCTTAAATTATATTTAAGGCTTTTTAATTTAATAATCTCCGGGTTTTTTATATCTCGGATCGTCTCTTTTTATGAATTCTGTTCTTCGTTTTAAGGGTTCTATTTTTGGCAAACTCGCTTCTTCGGTTTTACTTGAAGGTTCAATAAGTTGGTTTAATTCCAGAATCTCAGCATCGGTTAAATCTCGGTATCTTCCCAAAGGTACATCCAAAGAGATATTGATAATCCGAATACGTTTTAAAGCCACAACTTCATAACCTAAATATTCCGACATTCTGCGAATTTGGCGATTCAAACCTTGAGTCAAAACAATTTTAAAAATAAATTGACTAATTTGTTCCACTTTACATTTTCTAGTTACAGTGTCCAAAATCGGAACTCCATTTCCCATTTTTTTAATGAAATCGGCTGTGACAGGTTTATTTACCGTTACGGTATATTCTTTTTCGTGATTGTTCCGAGCACGAAGAATTTTATTGACAATATCGCCGTCATTGGTCATAAATATCAATCCTTCGCTGGCTTTATCTAATCTTCCGATAGGGAAAATACGCTTTGGATAATTGATATAATCTACTATATTATCACGAACGTCTAAATTGGTTGTACATTCAATTCCTGCGGGTTTATTAAAAGCCAAATAAACTGGTTTTTCACGTTGTTCACGAATCAATTTTCCATCAATTCGAACTTCGTCTGTTGGAGAAACTTTCGTGCCTAGTTCTGGAACAACCCCATTTATAGTTACACGACCTTCATCAATTAGTTTATCGGCTTCCCTGCGAGAGCAATATCCTGTTTCACCAATAAATTTATTTAGTCGTTTTAGATTTTCTTCCATGCCACAAAGTTAATTAGAAAATCGATTGGTAGGTAATTTGATAATTAAAAAGAAATGGATTTTTTTTCTTATTATTCCGTAATGAATGCACTTATTTTTTCAAATAATTCTTCGTCATTCATGCTGTGTCCCAAGCCTTTTGTTTCAATAAATACGGCTTCTTGCCAAGCGATTGAATTTTTTTTAGCTTCCGAAAATGCTACTACTTTGTCATCAATATCGTGTGCTATAAGTCCTTTTATATTGCTTTCATTTGAAAATAAAGATCCTTCAATTTCTTTGTTGCTGAGGTTGAAATTCGCTTTATAATAATTTATTAATCCGCTATTCACTTTCGTGTTCAAACCCAAAAGAGAGACATAATTCTCAAAAATTGATTTGAAATCAGATGGTGCTCCCAAAACTACAATTTTCTCTACATTCTTATTTTTATGAATTGTTTGATAATGCAAACACGCTTTTCCGCCAATAGAATGTCCAATTAATATATTAGGATTGTACATTTTCGCTACGTGGTGAATGAATTCAGTGTATTTGTGAGCGTTGAAATCTTTCCCGCTTGATAAACCATGGGCCGGTGCATCAATAGCAACAACAGTATATCCTGATTTTAAAATATAGGGAAGGGCTTTTTTCCAGCGGGCTGAATTGCTTTCCCAACCATGAATTAAAAATAGCACAATATCGTTCCCTTTCCATATATAGGTTTGAATTGTTTTATCTTCAAAATCAAAGGCAACGGCTTCTGCGCTTTTAAGAACTTCTGGAATAGCATCTATTTGGATTTTACCTTTTCTTGGGGTACTAAAAATAGCGTATGCTTTTTGGACTGCTTTTTTGGGAGCGACAAAACTTAGCACATTGATATAAAATCCAATTGATTTTGCGAGAAGTAGGTATTTTAATTTCTTCATAATAAAAAAGCCACGTTAGGAACGTGGCTTCATATAATTAAAATTTAGAAAATAATTTTTCCATTTTTTCTCTTTCTTCTTCAGCAAGTGTGCTATCAACTAAAATCCTTCCTGAATGTTCATCAGTAATGATTTTTTTTCTTGAAGCGATTTCCACTTGTGTTTGTGGAGGTATAGTAAAGAAAGACCCTGCAGATGCGCCTCTTTCAATAGAAACTACTGCTAAACCATTGCGAACACTAGTTCTAATTCTCGTGTAAGCAGCTAACAATCTTTCTTCGATTTGTCCTTGGTATTCCGCAGATTTTTCAGATAAGAAAGTTTCTTCTTTTTCAGTTTCAGACATAATTGCTTCCAATTCTGTCTTTTTGTGTTTCAAGTGATTGGTTTTAGTATCTAATTTTTCTTTAGATTGATTGACCACTTCTTTTTTGTGTTCAATAGTAGCTTTCATTTCTTTTATTTGCTTTTCAGCCAATTGAATTTCAAGCTCTTGGAATTCTACTTCTTTAGTTAAAGAGTTGAATTCTCTATTGTTACGAACTGTTTCCTGTTGTTTAACATATCTTTTCATTGACTCGTTATGTTCGTCAATAGCTATTTTTTTAGCTTTAATTTGATCTTCAATAACAGTCAAATCATTTTTAAGTTTTTCTAAACGAGTGCTTAAACCAGCAACTTCATCTTCTAAATCTTCCACTTCTAAAGGAAGTTCTCCTCTTACATTTCTGATTTCGTCAATTCTTGTGTCAATTAATTGCAAATCATATAATGCTCTTAATTTGTCTTCTACACTTAGTTCTTTTGTATTCGCCATAATAATTTATAAGTACTTAACTGGATTTGTATTTTCTTCTGATAAAATGATTGCAAAATTAAGGATTTTTTTTCTAAGAAAATCAACAATATAATTTTTTGTATACCTTTCGCTCTCAAAATGACCAATATCAGCTAAAATAAGTTGTTTTTCGGCTTCATAAAACTGGTGGTACTTCAAATCGGCAGTTAAAAACACATTGGCACCAGCCGAAATAGCATTTGTAATAGCAAAACTTCCAGCACCTCCAAGAAGGGCTACTTTTTTTATCGGTTTACCAATAAAATCAGAATGTCTAATGGCTTCACACTGCATTTTCTCCTTTACAAATAACAAAAATTCCTTTTCACTCATGGGATTTTCTAATTCTCCAATTAATCCCATTCCAATATTTTGATGTTTGTTTTGTAAAGCGGTTATTTCATAAGCCACTTCTTCGTAGATATGACTTTCAAAAAGAGCTTTTAAAATTTTGCTTTCTAATTGCTTTTCAAAGGTGACTTCAATTTTAATTTCATCGGCTTCAACTAATTCAAATCGGTTGCCAATTACAGGATTACAACTTTCATCTCCCAAATAGGTTCCCATTCCTTTTGAAGTAAAACTACAATTTTGGTAGTTTCCGATAGTTCCAGCGCCAGCATCAAAAAGAGCATTTCTTACCTTTTCAACATTTTCAGGAACAGTAAAAGTGACTAATTTTCTAATGTGGTTTTCTTTAGGAATTAAGATTTTAGTATTGATTAAACCTAAAGCATTTCCAAATATTTTATTAACCCCTTCCGGATGATTGTCTAAAGCGGTATGAACAGCATAGATCGCAATATCATTCATGATTGCTTTAATAATGGAACGTTCAACATAATTTTTTCCAGTTATTTTTTTCAAACCAGAAAATAAAATAGGATGAAAACAAACAATTAGGTTACAGTTTTTAGCAATTGCCTCGTCAATAACACTTTCTAATGCATCGTGACAAACTAATATTCCAGTGGTTTCCGTTTCTAGATTTCCAACTAATAATCCCACATTGTCAAAATCTTCGGCATAAGCCAAAGGAGCCATTTCTTCAAGTAAGGGAATGAGGTCTTTAATTTTATACATACTTGTATTTTTGATTTTACAAATTAACGAAAAAACAACTCAACTTTTTTTATAATGATAAAATAGTATCTTTTTGAAAACGAAATGACTTCTAAAAATACGGTTTGTTAAGTACTTGGTTTCAATTAAATTTAAATTGTTCAAATTTTGTATATTTGTAATTCAAATTTCATTGTTATGACTACATTAACCTTAAAAATTAACGAGCGCACCAAGGCAGGGAAAGCATTTTTAGAAATGACAAAGGTTTTGGTTAATGACTCAAAAGGAATTGAGATTATTGAAACTAATTCCAAAAAAAATAAAGCCGAGGAAAGCCCTTATAATCCTGATTTTGTAAAAATGATTCTAAAAGCGGAAAAAAGAGGGGATTATATAGAGATTAATCCAAAAGATATATGGGGAAGTTTAGGCTTAAAATAGAAAAATTAGCAGAACTTCATCTTAAAAAACATATCAAATCTGGAAATCAAGCTGCTATTAAAAAAATCAACATAATTTTAGAAGAACTTCAAGAAACCCCCTTTCAAGGAGTTGGTAAACCGGAAGCATTAAAACACGAACTTACTGGATTTTGGTCAAGAGAAATAAATTCTAAAGACAGGATTATTTATAAAGTTGACCAAAATATTGTTATTGTTTTCGTCATTTCTGCAATGGGACATTATTCCGATAAATAATTATGAACTTACTTCGAAAAATACTATTTCCATTTGCCATTATATATAGTGTAATTACTTCATTACGAAATTTTCTATATGATACTGGGGTTTTCAAATCCTATTCTTTCCATTTGCCAGTAATTGTAGTTGGAAATTTAAGTGTTGGTGGAACAGGAAAAACCCCTCAAATTGAATATTTAATTCGATTTTTGTCAAATAAATATAAGGTTGCCACTTTAAGTAGAGGTTATAAAAGAAAATCTACCGGTTTTATTTTGGCTGATGCCAATGTGAATGCTGAAATAATTGGAGATGAACCGTTTCAGTATTTCACAAAGTTTCTAAATATTCAAGTTGCAGTTGATGCCAATCGTAAGAACGGAATTGAGCAATTACTTTCTAATTCTAGTAAACCGGATGTGATTTTATTGGACGATGCCTACCAACATCGAAGAGTAAAAGCAGGTTTTTATATTTTATTGACTTCTTATAATGAATTGTATTCTGATGATTTTCAATTACCTACGGGAAATTTAAGGGAAAATAGGAGTGGAGCAAAAAGAGCTAATGTTATAATAGTTACCAAATGTCCGTCTGATTTATCGAAAGAGGAACAAGAAGTTATAAAAAACAAACTAGCAATATCGCCGAAACAAACTTTGTTTTTTTCCACTATTGAATTTGATGAATATGTGTATTCTGAAAATGAAAAAAAACCTGTTTCTGAGATCCTAAATGTTGATAAATTACTTTTGGCAGGAATAGCAAAACCTCAAACTTTTTTCGCACATTTACAAAGTAATAAAGAAGCGTGCTTGACTTTTCCAGATCACCATCAATTCACGGAAAAAGATCTTCTAGAGATTAAAAATAAAGCTCAAAATAGTATCATCATTACTACTGAAAAAGATTTTGTGAGATTGAAAGGAAGTTTGCCAAAGGAGCAACTTTATTATTTTCCAATAAAAACTAAATTTCTTTTTGAAGGAGATAATTTCGATAAAATCATAACTAACTATGTGGAATCTAGTACAAGAATCGGTTGATTATATAAAATCGAAAACAAACCATTTTGAGCCTGAATATGGTATAATTTTAGGATCAGGCTTAGGAAGTATTACCGATGATATTCACATAGAATTTACTTTACCGTATTCTGAAATCCCAAATTTTCCCGTTTCCACAGTTCAAGGCCATAAAAGCGCATTGGTTTTTGGTACCATTGGCAACAAAAAAGTAATGGCAATGCAAGGCCGATTCCATTTCTACGAAGGATATTCAATGCAAGAAGTTACTTTTCCTGTTAGGGTGATGAAATTTTTAGGTATTGAAAAATTGGTTGTATCCAATGCTTCTGGCGGTGTAAATCCAAATTATAAAGTGGGTTCAATAGTTATTATTAAAGACCATATTAATATGATGCCGGAACACCCATTACGTGGAAAAAACGACGAACGTTTTGGACCAAGATTCGTGAATATGAGTGAGCCTTATTCTAAAAATATGATATTGAAAGTTAAGGAAATGGCTCAAAAATTAAATATTGAAGTTCAAGATGGTGTTTACATGGGATTGCAAGGACCTACATTTGAAACGTTATCGGAATATAGAATGGTGAAAATTCTCGGTGCCGATTGCGTGGGAATGTCAACAGTTCCTGAAGTTATTGTTGCAAAACACATGAATATGGAATGTTTTGGTATTTCAGTAATTACCGATATGGGTGACGAAGACAATATTGAAGAAGTAAATCATGCAGAAGTATTGAAAGCAGCTGAACAAGCCGAACCCTATTTATGTGAATTGATTAAAGAGCTAATAATCAACTATTAACTATTTGCATTAAGCGACTTTCTTCGAATTTATTAGCAAAATTAGGTCGATAATTCTTGAAGAATACCCTATTTCATTATCATACCAACCCACAACTTTTACCATTTTATCAATTACAGAAGTCAATTGTGCGTCAAAGACACAAGAATTGGTATTACCAATAATATCTACAGAAACGATAGGATCTTCGGTATATTCTAAAATTCCTTTAAAATTAGTTTGGGAGGCTGTTTTAAAAGCAGCATTAATTTCATCGATAGAAACTTGTCTTTTTACATTAAAGGTGATGTCGGTCAATGAACCATCTGGCACGGGAACCCGAATACCGCAACCTCCAATTTTTCCTTCAAATTTTGGAAAGATTTTTGTCAACGCTTTTGCTGCTCCAGTTGTTGTTGGAACTATAGATTGTGAGGCACCACGGGCTCTGCGAAGGTCTTTGTGCGGTTGATCGTGCAAACTTTGGTCGGTGGTGTAGGAGTGAACAGTAGTAATATAAGCTTGCTCAATTCCGCACAATTCATCAATGATTTTAATCATCGGTGCGGCATTATTAGTGGTGCAACTTGCATTGGAAATGATTGTTTCATCCCCATTTAAAATGGATTCGTTAACACCTAAAACTACTGTTTTTATAGAATCAACTTCTGATGGTGATGACAAAATTACCTTTTTGGCTCCAGCCAATATGTGTGCGTTTATGTCTTCAAAAGTGTGGTATTTCCCAGTAGATTCAATTACAAAATCGATATTTAAGGATTTCCAATCTAAATTTGATATTGATTTTTCGTGAAAAAATAAATAGCCTTTTTCATTTATAACAATTGAATCCTCTGTAAAACTGCATTCGCAAGGAAGTTTCCCATGAATACTGTCGTATTTCACAAGATGCGCCATCGTTTTGTTGTCGGCAATATCATTTATCGCAACGACCTCAATAGACGCATGGTCGATTAACAGGCGAAATAAATTTCTACCAATTCTACCGAACCCATTTATGGCAATTCTTGTTTTCAAGTGTATTGTTTAATCGGTTAATTGTTTATTTGTTGAATCGGTTACACAATTAAACGATTCAACAAATTAACTTTTTTATAATATATGTTTTTGAGCTTTATAGGAAGAACGAACTAATGGGCCGCTTTCAACATGACGGAATCCCAATTCTAGTCCGAATTGTTCGTATTTTGCAAATTGGTCTGGAGTAATAAATTCCTTTACAGGCAAGTGTTTCTTACTTGGTTGAAGGTACTGGCCGATGGTAACCACATCAACATTAGCTTGACGCAAATCTTTTAATGTTTGAAATACTTCTTCTTCGGTTTCACCTAATCCAAGCATAATTCCTGATTTAGTTCTATTGATTCCTTTTTCTTTTAGGTATCTTAAAACCTCCATGCTTCGATCGTATTTCGCTTGAATACGAACTTCACGTGTTAATCGACGAACCGTTTCAATATTGTGGGACACTACTTCTGGATTGGCTTCAACAATTCGATCAATATTTCTTTCAATTCCTTGGAAGTCAGGAATTAAAGTTTCTAATGTAGTTGTTGGATTCATTCTTCGAATGGCTTTTATAGTTTCAATCCATATAATGGATCCGCCATCTTTCAAATCGTCTCGGTCCACACTAGTTACCACCGCATGTTTTATATTCATGATTTTGATTGAACGGGCTACTTTTTCAGGTTCATCCCAATCGACTGTTTCTGGTCTTCCCGTTTTAACCCCGCAAAATCCACAAGAACGCGTACATATATTTCCTAGAATCATAAACGTTGCTGTTCCTTCACCCCAGCATTCGCCCATATTTGGGCAACTACCTGAGGTACAAATGGTGTTGAGTTTGTATTTATCAACTAAACCTCGTAGTTCGGTATATTTTTGACCAATTGGTAATTTTACTTTTAGCCATTTTGGCTTTCCTATAGGAAGTACATTTTCTAAAACAGATTCCATAATCGGGATTTTATGGTGCAAATATACGTAAAGTAGATAATAAAAAAACGGTTTTTGATTCGTAATACGTTAATTTATTACTAATCAAAAACCGAAATTTCATTGCTTAAATCTACGATCTTATTCTAATTTTACTGATATTGGTAAGTAATAAGAAGTACGTACCGGTTGACCTCCAATCATGCCGGGAGTCCATTTTGTTTTAAGCGATTTTAGTACCCGAACTGCTTCTTTTCCCAATCCATAGCCTGGATCGCGAGTCACTTTAATATTCGACATCGTTCCATCTTCCTCAATTACAAATGCTACGTATACACTGATTGTTTCTTCTCCTTCAATTTCTGGTTTTTCAAAATTGTTACCTACATAGGAATAAAACTTATTTATTCCACCAGGAAATTCCGGTAGTTTGTCTAACTTGTTAGTGGGTACAGGAACATAAGATTTCGTTGGAGTGGTATCAGTTGAACCGCCAGTATTAATTGGAAATGTATTGATAGTACCTTTTGGTGAGCCAGTATCTGTTGGAGCTGTTTTTCCAATATCTTTGTTAGTATTAACCTCATCTGTTGGTTCATATCTTACAATCGTTGGATTTATTAAATCTTTTTTAGAATTAATAATTTCAGGTTTTTTCTTTTCAATTGGAACAACTACTTTTTTCGGTTCTTCAATTTTTTTGTGATTAAATTTTACAAGATGAATGTCAGGATAAACGATAGGATTTTCCTTAACTACTTCTTTTGAATTGAATGAACTTAGTAGAAACGCTATTCCAGAAATTGAAATAATAAATAACAAACCGAAAAAGAAGGCTGTAATTGTATTTACAGAATCGTTTTTTCTCAATTGATAAGCGCCATATTCTTTGTTTTTCCCTTCGAAAACTAGGTTAGTCCACCCGTTTTCATAAATACTAACTTTAGACATAATTTTGAGTTTTAATGGTTAGGTAGTATTATATCATAATATTGACTTTTAACTTATAACGATTAAAGCCAATCCGATATTGTGAAAATTTGGTTTATTTTAAATAATTAAATTATCCTCGGGTTTGGATAATTTCAGCCAATAATTTTTTAGATCTCAGAATTTTAACTTTTACATTACTTAGGGGTTCATTAAGTTGATTAGCAATCTCTTGATAACTTAATTCTTGAAAATAACGCAACTGGATTACCTCTTGATAATGGGGTTTTAATTCTTTAATATATTGTAATAATTGGGATAAATTTTGTTCAGTAATCAATTTATCTTCTGCTGAAGGAGTGGAATCGGCAACATTATAAGCTCTATAATCATCGTTGTCTGAAATTTCTATAAAAAATGATGCTTTTTTCTTGCGCAAAATATCAATATGAACATTTTTCGCAATAGCAATCAACCAAGTATTAAATTGAAATTCAGAGTTATAGCTTGCTAATTTATCGAATGCTTTCGAGAAGGTTTCAATGGTAATATCTTCAGCGTCTGTCTCGTTTTCTGTTCGCTTTAGCATAAAACCATAAACGTCATTCCAATAAAAATCCAATAGAAAAGTGAAGGCAACTTGATCGCCTAATTTTGCTTTTTCAATGGTTTTAATTATTTCCAATGTACTGGTTTTGAGAAACTGTTGGATACAAATATATTAATTTGGGTGAATAAAAATGCAAACTCAATTATTGGATACCAATACATTACATCTTTTTCTTTCAATTTTCCAGCTGAAAATCCTAAAACAATCCAAGTGAAGAGGTATCTAAAACCGATTAAACTTAAAACGATTATCCATTGGTATTGAAATGCTAAAAGTATTACAGGAACAATAAAAAATAATATTTGAGATATAAAAAATATTGAAAGTTGAATTCTGTCAAATGTTTTGTAAAAAGAAGCTGTTGCCACATGACGTTGTTTTAGAGTTTTCCAATCGCTATATTTAGTTTTTGGCTCACAATAAGTAAAACTATCAGTATCATAACAACAACTGGTATTACTACCTTTACTGGCCTGATTAACAAATAAATCGTCGTCACCAGAACGAATTTTCATATGATCAATAAAACCATTAACTTTAAAAAACTCGTCTTTTTTATAAGCTAAATTCCGACCAATCCCCATATAAGGCCGACCTATTTTAGCCCAAGAAAAATACTGAGTTGCGTTTAGTAATGCATCAAAACGAATTATTTTGTTCAAGAACGATCCTTTCACTTTTTCATAAGCGCCATAACCTAAAACAAAGGTTTTGTGTAATGTAAATTGAGAACTCATTGAAGATATCCAATCTTTAGAAGTTGGATAACAATCGGCATCAGTGAACAGTAAATAGTCTTTTGTAGCCGCTTTGATTCCCAATGTTAAAGCGAATTTTTTATTGCCCCAAAAGGCTTCGTTATTAACTACTTTTACCACCTTTACATTTGAATATTTTTTTTCAAATTCTTCAAATAAATCTAAAGTAGTATCGCTTGAAGCATCGTCAATTAAGATAATTTCAAAGTCAGGGTAATTTTGTTCCGCCAATAATGGAATGAATTTAACTACATTTTCCTCCTCATTTTTAGCACAAACGATTACAGAAATTGGAATTCTTTTTGGAGTTATTTTTTGATTTTTAGCAAAAGAAAATTTAGAAAATACTATCGTATAATAAAAAAGTTGCACTGCAACAATAACAATAAAAATATAAAATAACGTGATTAACATATCTAATTTTCTTCTTTTTTGGATGTGTGCAAAGGTATGAATTCAAATAGGATTTTCAAACACCGATTTAGTATTTAAAATAGTTATTTTAGATAATATTTACTTCAGCTTCAATTTGGATTCCGAATTTTTTGAAAATCGTGTCTTGAATTTCTTTAGATACATTTAGAATTTCTTGCCCTGTGGCAGTACCATAATTGACTAGAACTAAAGCCTGATTTTTATGAATTCCGGCATCGCCAAATCGCTTTCCTTTGAAGCCTGCTTGCTCAATTAGCCAACCGGCTGGAACTTTTACTTCAGTTTCTGAAATTTCATAGAATTTCATTTCAGGAAATTTTTTATGAATTGGCTCAAAGTCCGATTTTAAAACAATTGGGTTTTTAAAGAAACTGCCGCTATTTCCTAACACTTTTGGATCTGGTAATTTACTTTGACGAATCGTAATTACAGCATTGCTTACGTCTCTTAAAGAGGGTTTAATGATGTTTAATTTTTCTAATTCTGAAGCAATATCTCCATATGAAATATTGATATTATGATTGTTCTTTGTCAATTTGAAAACTACCGAAGTAATAATATATTGGTCTTTCACTTCATTTTTGAATATGCTTTCTCGGTAACCAAAATGACAATCAGCTTTATTAAAACTTCTCATTTCGAACGATTCGATTTTCATTGCTTCACAAGAAACGAAAGTATCTTTGATCTCAGTTCCATAAGCCCCAATATTTTGAACTGGTGTTGTCCCTACATTTCCGGGTATTAACGACATGTTTTCAAGCCCCCCAAAATTATTGTCAATGGTCCAAATTACAAATTCATGCCAATTTTCTCCAGCTTGACTTTCTACCCAAACAAAGTCATCATTTTCCTCAACTATTTTTTTTCCTTTTAAATCAATATGGATTACCAACGCATCAATATCTTTCGTTAAAAGCATATTGCTTCCTCCGCCTAAAATAAATTTATTTTTCGAAGTATTTTGAACCAAAACTGATTTTAGTTCTTCGATTGAATGAACTGCGACAAATTGTTTTGCATTGGCTTCTATGCCAAAAGTGTTGAAGTTTTTTAAAGAAAAATGATTTTGAATTTCCATTTTATATCATTAATAGTATAAAGCAAAGGTACTTTAATCCTAATTTAAATTTATAATTTATTTATTCTGTAAATAATCCTCGATTCAAAAATTCTAAAAGCGGTTTTAAAAGAATTAATTTAGCCGCAGTATCTTTTACGAAATTAGGTTTAGTTAATTCGGAATCATCAAATTTATGAATAGAAACAAAGCTTTTTAGTTTCAAAAATTCAATTGCAGGGTGGTCTTTTTCAAAATCTTTAGGTCCGTTTTTCAAAGAATTTGTTTCGGTGACATTCAATCCTGAATATATTTTTTTGAATTTTGCATCACCCAAAATAGCTTCTAAATCTTCATAAAAAAACGCGATTTCTTTTCGAATTTTTCTCAAATCATCATTTTCCGGACCGTACATTCCGCCAGCAAAAAAACAATTCCCTTTTTCAATATGAATATAGTAACCAGGACCATTATTATTACCATGGTTGGTGTTCATCCAAATTCCCATATGGGTTTTATAAGGATCTTTATTTTTAGAAAATCGGATGTCACGATTTATTCTAAAGGTACAATTCTTGACTTCCAAAAGTTCCAAACTGGCATCTTGAGGTTTTAAAATTTCCAGAAAACCAAGAATTAATTCGTGGTATACTTTTTTATATTCCTCGTAACGCTTTTTATTTTCCAAAAACCAATCTCTATTATTATTGGCTTTTAAATCTTCTAAAAATTGTAATGATTTTACTGAAAGCATGATTTATTGTAATTGTTTTGTCAAATCTTCTTCGCTAATAAAACCGGAATGTTTCCATAAAATTTTATTGTCTTTGTAAATAAATAATGTTGGAAGTTCGTCAATTTTTAACTGAGAAATCAGTGTTTTATTCTCATCTGCGTTCAACCTTACAATAGTAACTTTATCGGCCATTTCTTTTTGCATTTTAAGCAAATAAGGGGTCATTTTTTTACATGGAGCACACCATTCAGCATAAAAATCTATAAGAACAATTTTATCGGTATTAAGAAGTTCGTTGTATTCTTGACTGCACATTCCAATGATTTTATCACCTGGAACAGACAATCCAGCGGCATTCCATTTCATAATTCCACCTTGTAATTCATATATTTTAGTGAAGCCCAATTCAACTAATTTTTCTGACGCTTTTTTGCTTCTTCCACCGATCATGCAATAAACGAAAATTGGCTTTGACTTATCATATTTACCAAGTTTTCCCTCAAAATTATCGCCATTCCAGTCAATATTAACGGCATTATTAATGTGTTGACCTGCAAATTCTTCAGGAGAACGAACATCTATGATTGCTGCTTGAGGTGTTGATTTAATTTTTTCAGCAAAATTCACTGCTGCAATACATTCATATTTTGCATTGGTTTGCCCGTTGCAACTTGCAAATAGGAATCCAATAAATAGTAAATTTAAAAAGGTTGCTTTCATAAGTGTATTTTTATTTAAGTAAAGAAAATATATAATTACGGTTTTTCCAATAATTATAAGTTAAAAATTTTATAGCTCTGATGGGTTGATTTTATGATTGCTTCCGTTCGTTCAGGGTGAGTATCAGAGATGAAAAGTTGCCCAAAATCTGAATTATTTACCATTTCAATTATTTTTCCAACACGAGTTTCATCTAATTTATCAAAAATATCATCAAATAATAAGATTGGATTTTCACCAGAATTCTTTTTTACAAATTCAAATTGGGCTAATTTTAATGCAATTAAAAAAGATTTTTGTTGCCCTTGAGATCCGAACTTTTTTATAGGATAATGATCGATTTCAAAAGATAAATCGTCTTTATGAATTCCGGCACTTGTGTATTGTAAAACCCTATCTTTATTGATACTTTCTTGTAATAATTGTAATAAATCTTTTTCAAATAATTGACTCTCATAAACCAATTGAACGGTTTCTGCTGAACTGGTAATCGTTTGATGGTGTTTGTTAAAAATGGGCACAAAATCAGCTAGAAATTCTTTTCTTTTTTCAAATATTATTTTACTTAATTCATCTAATTGTTGGTTGTAAATAGATAAAGTATCTGTTTCAAAAACCTGATTTAAAGCAAAATATTTCAGCAAAGCATTTCGTTGACTTAGTGTTTTTTGGTATTGAATTAACTGATTTAAATAGGTAGGATCCAATTGAGAGATTACAGTATCAATGAACTTTCTTCGGGTTTCACTTCCTTCTACAATCAAATCTCTATCGGCTGGAGAAATGATTACCAATGGGATAAATCCAATATGTTCGGAGAATTTATCGTATTGTTTTCCATTGCGTTTTAGAATTTTCTTCTGTCCTTTTTTTAGGCTACAAATTACAATTTCGGATCTTTTTGTTTTCTCAAATTCACCCTCAATTACAAAAAACTCTTCGCCGTGTTTTATATTTTGAACTGCCAGCGGATTAAAATAACTTTTTCCGTATGACAAATGAAAAATAGCATCTAAAACATTGGTTTTGCCAATACCATTTTTACCAACAAAACAATTTATTTTGTTGTCAAAATCGAAATTGGCTTCCGAAAAATTTTTATAATTGAATAAAGAAATTTTTTTAAGATACATTCTTTAAAAAGGCTAGAATAGGAGAGATTTAAGTTCTAATTTTGTTTTTTTTAATACCGGTGCAAATTATTGAAAATTATCCATAAAACCACATTTTTATCAATTTGAATTCTATTTATTTTTGTATTTTGATTAAAAGCACATCATAATAATGAAAATGTTACTTTTATTTGAATTTAAACGCATTTTTTTTATGACAGTTTGAATAAAAATTTTATTTTTGCCACTCACTAATTAAAATTATAATGGCAACGTACAATAAAAGAGGCTATAAAACCCCAAAAGATAAAGTTGAAAACGATACTCCAGTTGAAAATATAACTATTGACGAAAAAGATAGCACTACCGCAGGTGTCTTTAACTCATTAGATCAAACCGCTTCTAAAACGGAACAATTTGTAGCAAAAAATCAAAAAGTTATTTTCGGAATCGTTACAATTTTTGCTTTAGCTACTGTTAGCTATATTTTATTTCAAAAATTTGTAACTGAAC
>CAIJFC010000103.1 GCA_903819815.1 uncultured Bacteroidota bacterium | reverse complement strand
GATCTCAGAATTAATGGCTCAAATTGCCAAAAAATAATAATATAAGAACTTATGAATCAACCATTAGCCTACGTTCATCCAGGAGCAAAAATTGCCAAAAATGTGGTTATCGAACCTTTTACAACCATCCATAATAATGTCATTATTGGCGATGGAACTTGGATTGGATCCAATGTAACCATTATGGAAGGCGCACGAATTGGAAAAAATTGTAACATCTTCCCTGGAGCAGTAATTGCTGCAGTTCCTCAGGATTTGAAATTTGGAGGAGAGGATTCTTTGGCCATTATTGGCGATAATTCGACTATTCGCGAATGTGTTACCATTAATCGTGGTACTATCGCATCGGGACAAACTACCATTGGAAAAAACTGTTTAGTTATGGCAACGGCGCATATTGCCCATGATTGCCACATCGGTGATAACGCAATTATTGTGAATGGTGTCGCTTTGGCAGGACACGTTATTGTAGGTGATTATGCAATTATCGGTGGTTTGGCTGCGATTCATCAATTTATTCATATTGGCGATCATGCGATGATTTCGGGTGGTTCTTTGGTTCGAAAAGACGTGCCGCCTTATACAAAAGCTGCAAAAGAACCTTTGTCTTATGTTGGAATCAATTCAGTTGGATTGAGACGCAGAGGTTTTACAACAGAAAAAATTAGAGAAATTCAAGAAATATATAGAATTCTTTATCAAAAAAATTACAACACCACACAAGCTATCGGAATTATCGAAGCCGAAATGGAAGCAACCACAGAACGTGATGAAATCCTAGATTTTATTAGAAATTCGTCTCGTGGAATCATGAAAGGATATACCGGAGGGTATTAATTTATTTTTAAATAATTTATAACGAATAAAAAACCAAAAATATGGCATCTACATCAGATATTAAAAACGGATTGTGCATAAAATACAACAATGATATTTATAAAATCATTGAATTTCTTCATGTTAAACCTGGGAAAGGGCCAGCATTTGTTCGTACAAAACTAAAAAGTTTGACCAACGGAAAAGTACTAGATAACACTTTTTCTGCAGGACATAAAATTGAAGAAGTTCGTGTGGAAAACCACAAATTCCAATTTTTATATCCGGAAGGTAATTTGTTTCATTTTATGAATGTTGAAACTTTTGAACAAATTTCTTTAAATAAAGACATTTTAGATTCACCAGATTTGCTTAAAGAAGGAGAAAACGTGATGATTAGCATCAATACCGAAACCGATTTGCCATTATCAGTAGATATGCCAGCCTCGGTAGTTTTGATAGTAACTTATTCAGAGCCAGGTGTTAAAGGAAATACTTCAACTAATGCAACAAAGCCAGCAACCGTTGAAACCGGCGCTATTGTAAACGTTCCCTTGTTTATTAATGAAGGGGATAAAATTAAAATTGACACGACAACAGGCTCTTATATGGAGCGTGTGAAAGAATAATTTAGTCAAACTAAAAAATGAAATTCCCTAAAATTCAAACTCTTCAAGAAATTGCTTCTATAATTGGATGCGAATTTGTTGGTGATGCCCATTTTCCTGTTTTGGGAATGAACGAAATTCATGTTGTTGAACCAGGTGATATCGTTTTTGTTGACCATCCAAAGTATTATGACAAAGCTTTACAATCGGCTGCTACAATAGTTTTGATTAATAAAAATGTAGATTGTCCGGATGGAAAAGCGTTGTTGATTTCGGATGATCCTTTTCGAGATTTTAATGTTTTGACCAAATTTTTCAAACCATTTCAAGCTTCAAATACTTCAATTTCTGCTTCAGCTAAAATTGGTGAAGGAACTGTAATACAGCCAAATAGTTTTGTTGGAAATCATGTTGAAATCGGAAAAAACTGTTTAATTCATTCCAATGTTTCCATTTATGATTATACTATAATTGGAGATAATGTTATCATTCACGCTGGAACTATTCTTGGTGCCGATGCTTTTTATTATAAAAAAAGAGAAGAGGGTTTTGACCAATTAATTTCTGGTGGCCGCGTGGTAATCGGAAACAATGTCGGAATTGGTGCATTATGCACCATTGACAAAGGCGTTACAGGAGATACAACTATTGGCGAAGGAACAAAAATTGACAATCAGGTTCATGTTGGACACGATACGGTTATTGGTAAAAAATGTTTAATTGCTTCACAAACTGGAATTGCGGGTTGCGTAATTATCAAAGACGAAGTAACACTTTGGGGACAAGTTGGAACTACAAGTGGCATTACAATTGGCGAAAAAGCAGTAATTCTTGGCCAAACAGGCGTTACCAAATCGGTTGAAGGTGGAAAAACGTATTTTGGAACCCCAATTGAAGAATCAAGAGAAAAATTGAAGCAATTGGCCAACATTAAAAAAATTCCCGAAATCCTATCTAAATTGAAGTAAATATGAGTTCAAAAAAATTGATTCTGGATTTCTATAAATCCGACGCTTTGATAAATAGCGCTGTTTTGGACACTTTTTTACATCCTGAAATCATCTTGGATTGGAATAGCAGCAAAGGTTTTTTTCAAATGCGACGCGATGATTTATTAGCCTTAGCAAATGAATTGAATCGATCTTATATTCGTTCCAAAGTCAAAATTTCACATCTTATAAAAGAAGGCGATTTAATTTCTGTTCGTTATTCTCATTTTGTAAAAACGGTTGAAAATCCTCGAGAAGATATATTATTAGCAGAATTTATGGTGATTTGGGAAATAAAAGACAATAAATTGTACCGCGGATTTCAAATGAGTCAAATTTCATAATATTTCTAAATTTTTATCCCTAAAAAGCTTTAAATATAATTATCAAAGCCTTACTTTTGCACAACTATTAAAAAAAAATAAACACACTATGAGCGTTTTAGTTAATAAAGATTCAAAAATAATTGTTCAAGGTTTTACTGGAAGTGAAGGGACATTTCATGCTTCACAAATGATTGAATACGGAACCAATGTGGTTGGTGGTGTAACTCCAGGAAAAGGGGGAACGACACATTTAGACCGTCCTGTTTTCAATACCGTAAAAGATGCCGTTGAACAAGCTGGAGCCGATACAACTATCATTTTTGTGCCACCTGCATTTGCTGCAGATGCTATTATGGAAGCCGCCGATGCAGGAATAAAAGTGATTATTACCATTACAGAAGGAATTCCAGTTGCCGATATGATTAAGGCAAATGAATATATAAAAAGAAGAAATTGTACGTTAATCGGACCAAATTGTCCAGGGGTAATTACGCCAGGAGAAGCAAAAGTGGGAATTATGCCCGGTTTTGTTTTCAAAAAAGGAACGGTTGGAATTGTTTCGAAATCAGGAACATTAACCTATGAAGCTGCTGATCAAGTAGTAAAACAAGGGTTAGGAATTACAACTGCTATTGGAATTGGCGGTGACCCAATTATTGGAACCACAACAAAACAAGCTGTTGAATTATTAATGAACGATCCAGAAACCAAATGTATCGTAATGATTGGTGAAATTGGTGGTCAATTGGAAGCGGATGCTGCCAAATGGATTAAAGCCGATGGAAACAGAAAACCTGTTATTGGTTTTATTGCTGGCGAAACAGCTCCAAAAGGAAGGACAATGGGACATGCTGGAGCAATTGTTGGCGGTGCAGACGATACAGCAGAAGCCAAAAAACGAATTATGAGAGAATGTGGTATTCACGTAGTTGATTCTCCTGCTGAAATTGGTAAAAAAGTAAAAGAAGTTTTAGGTTAATTTCCTAATTAAAATATCAAATTCCAAAGCTCCGCATTTGTGGGGCTTTTTTAATTATTAAAAGTGGTTGAAAATTTTCTTATTGGAAACCAAAAAAACAGAAATATGTATAAAGAGTTAAAAAAATTCAAGCAAAATAATAGTTTTACATTTACGGCTAATGATAATTTAGAAATCGTATGCAATGCACCAGAATCGGGGAGTGGCATCTTTTTGGTTTATGAGGTAAATGAAGAGAATAAGGAATTAATTATGGTGGGTTCTACCGGAACGGTTCAAAACGACGGTACCTTGAAAAGCAAAAATGGCGGTTTGTTTGATAAAATTGTAAATGGCCATCAATTTGCAAAAACAGGAAGAAAATATTCTTGGCCTGCACAAATGAAGTTAGAAAATATAGATCGGCTAGAGGTATATTGGTACGATACTTTTAACGCTAAAACAAAAGTAATCCCAACCTTTATTGAAGGACAAATATTGCAAAATTTCCTTACGGATAATGGAAAATTACCAAGATGGAATGTCGCTTTTTAATAATAAAAAAGTCTAATTAAAAAAGCTCCTCAATGTCTGAGGAGCTTTTTTATTTTTATTTATTTATAATGACTTTTAAACTTTTTGAATTTTTTCCATCCGAAATTTTGACGAAATAAATTCCATTGTAAATAGTATCGGTTTCAATTATGCTTAAGGTGCTTCCTTGAAGAATCTGACTGGTTTTAACTACTTTTCCTAATTCATCAATTAATTCGACTTTCAAATCAATTTCAGCCATTTGCGATTGAATAGCAATGAAATCCTGAGCAGGATTTGGCGCAATAGTAATTTTAGTATCATTAAAATTAAAAGTATTATTGGCTAAATATGTTGTTGTTCCACTTGGAATTGTTGTTACTGTATTACAGTCAGAACCTTGGGCACTTGTACAAACAGTACCATAAAAAGTAGGGCCTACTACATAAGGATAAGCAGAATTATGATTGGCATCAACAGTAGCAAAATAGCAATAGATACCATTTGGATATAGAGAAACTGGATATTCGGGTGTATTACAAATTCTACCATTGTGTGAGTCTAAATAGGTTGGGTCAGTTGGATGCGCCACATATTCATAATCTTCTCTAAAATACCCATTAAATAATGTTTGTGTTCCAACCACTTGATTTATAGCGGGGCCATTAACTCTTGTTGTATTGGTGCGTAATTGATAACTTGATTTCATTCTTGCAATTGCTCCAGTTCCATTAGTATTGGTATAAGCATAAGCTCCATAAATTGGAAAACCATCGTATGCAAAACCTATTAATGGGGAATGTACATTTGAATCAATAACATACAATCCATCAGAAGGATAGGTGTTACAAATTGTTGATAAAACATTTATATCCAAATTAAAGGCACTTGGATTTTGGTGATGATGATAATTACCATTAGCTGGATGTGCTTTTGAACAATCAAAACCACTCATTTCAGCGGGTATTGCATCTCTGTTCCATGCTTGAGTTGTACCCGGACCACCAGCACAAGGAGGATTTCCAGGACCACCACATAATGCATTTGTTGTGCTACTCCAAGCAACACCGTCACGATAATCAAATAAAGCTACACCATTTTTAAATACGCCAATATTTCCTCCAGTGGTAGTCGAAAGAGTTCCAGTGTTTTGAGTAGGATTTACTGAAAATTTAAATATTTTATTTTGTGGAGTTGGAGCACCAGTTGTTGGGTTTCCTTGAAAAGGTCCAGTAATATAAGCTGGAATTCCAGTCGCTGAAACATATACATTAGTGGAATTGTATTGAACTGTTTGAACATTCGCTTGAACAGCGTCGGTTACCGGTGTTGAATTTCCGGCAACATAATGTCGACCAGTAATTCCGGTTGTATTAACTAACCAACTTGTAATAGCCGGATTGGTTTGTGCATTTGAAATTAATGCCGTTAAAAAGGTTAAAAGTGTAATGGTTTTTTTCATAAATTTAAATATAGGTAGTTCTTTATATATTTTTTATTTTAGACGAAAATTTACAATTTTTCTTGCACTTTTATTTTGGAAATGAAAACTTAGGATCAAAAAGAAATTCTAAGTCGGTCAAAGTATGCAAAAAAGCGAGCAAATCAACGCGTTCATTGTCGGATAAATTCATTGGTTTTTTTAATTGTTTGGGTAAATTTTCGTCATTTCCAAGGGAGTTATAATGCTTAATAACGTCTGATAATTTTTTAAATCTTCCGTCATGCATATAAGGCGCCGTAAATTGAATGTTTCGCAAAGTCGGAACTTTGAATCGCATTCTATCTTCTAAATTATTTGTAATTCGTTCTCTTCCAATATCGTTTAATGTAGTGTCCAAAGTCAATCCATTTCGCTCAAATTTGTCCCCGGTAAATAATGGTTCTTTATGGCAACTCGCACAATTAGCTTTGAAAATACGATACCCATTTTTTTCTTTTTCGTTAAATTCGGCTTCTTTTCTAATGACTTTATCATATTTAGAATTACTCGATTTTAACATTACCACAAATTGCGAAAGCGCCTTCAAAAGATGTTGCCCGGTAATTTTCGAATCACCAAATGCCTCTTTAAATAATTGTGGATAATTTTCACTTTTTTGCAACTTGAATACTACGTTGGCGAGTGTTTCATCCATTTCTACAGGACTTGTAATAGGATTTATGGGTTGCACATCCAAATGATTAACACCGCCATCCCACATAAAATTATCTGACCACGCCAAATTCATCAAAGCAAGTGAATTTCGGGTTCCAATCTTTCCATCAATTCCATGACTTAATTCATGATCAACATGCGTAAATCCTGTAGCTTGCAAATGACAACTCGTACAAGAAATAGTGTTATCTCGTGACAAAATTGGATCATAAAACAATTTGCGTCCCAATTGAAAACCTTCTTCAGTTAATGGATTTTTCGAAAAATTATATTTGGTTTTTGGCCAACCTTTTGGGATTTCTAAATAAATTGGCGTCCCAATTTTTATTGCAAAACTGAGCGTAATAGCAACAATAAAAAGGATAGAAAGAAAATATATTGGCT
>CAIJFC010000102.1 GCA_903819815.1 uncultured Bacteroidota bacterium | reverse complement strand
AATCAATATGTAAAATTGATTACGAAATATAAGGAGCAAATAGCTTATTTAGAAAATGAATTCAAGCTATGGGCAAAAGTAACAGCAGAAAAATTTGATACAATTGTTGCTTGAAGATTAGTTAAAGAGATTGGTTAATTTTTTTTCTTCAAGCAGAATTATTTTCCCTTCCTTTATTTCAATTAATTTTTCCGATTTAAAATCGCTTAAGGTTCTGATTAAACTTTCGGTAGCTGTTCCAGCAATATTAGCTAAATCCTCTCTTGAAATTGATATTGAAAAATTTCCTTCCTCCTCTTTATTGGCATATTTCTTTTTTAAAGTCAATAAAGCGTCAGCTACTCTTTTTCTTAAACTATGGTAGGCCAATGCTACTAGTTGTTGTTCTTTTTCGGCAATATTATTTGCTAATAGTTTGATAACTTTTAATGCAATTTCTTGGTGTTGTGTAATTAAATGCTCAAATTCTTTTCTAGGTATTACCCGAATAGTTGATTCCTCCATGGTTTCCGCAAATTCCCCATAAATGGAATTTTCTATGAGTGGGATATGCCCAAAGAAATCACCGGCGGAAAGTAAACCAATAATTAACTCCTTGCCGCCATCGCTTGTTTTATAAATTTTTACTTTACCTGTTTGGATATAATATAATTTGTTAGGGTGTTGACCTTCAGAATAAATTACTTGCTTTTTTTTATATTGAATAACATCGTGGCTTTCTAATGCGTCGTGCATTTCATCCTTGTTCCCAAGGTCAGATATTATTTGGTACCAATTTTCAATTCCTTTTCCGCCCTGCGCTTTTAAAAGCTTAATTTTTTCTAATCGGGCCCTTATTGCATTGATTAATTCTGCATCTGAAAAAGGTTTTGTTATATAATCGTCTGCGCCCATTTCCATCCCTTTCCTTAAATCGGTCCGCTCGCTTTTCGCACTTAAAAATATAAATGGAATATGCTGAAGTTCTAAATTTTTACTGATTATTTGAAAAACGCCATAGCCATCTAATACTGGCATCATGATATCGCAAATAATTAAATCAGGCGGATTTGCCATGGCCATTTCAACACCTACTTTACCATTTTCAGCAGTAAAAACTTCGTAATTGGCAAGTCCTAAAATTTCAGCAGTATTGTCTCTAAGCGCCTCGTTGTCCTCTATTAATAAAATTTTTTCCATAGCTATTATTTTTTAATCAAATTCGGTTTTTATTAAACTGGGTAATACTATTTTAAATGTACTCCCTTTTTCTAATTCGCTTTCATAAGAAATGGTGCCATTTAATATCTCAATATATCTACCCACAATATGCAGCCCTAATCCAGTGCCTTGAATATTTGTTGCGTTGGTTGCTCTAAAAAATCTTTCAAATAAATGTATCTGATCTGCCATTGGGATTCCCATACCTTGGTCTGTAATCTTTATCGTTGTATTTTCATTGTCCACTTTACAAGTAATGGTAATGTTTGCATTTTCGGGTGAAAATTTGATCGCATTTGAAACTAGATTGATTAGCACATGTTTCAATAAAATACTATCTGTATAGGTGCATATATTACCAAAATGTTCGTATTTAATTTCTTGGCCAGGTTTAAGCAGCACATTCATTTCGTTCGTGATACTATTTATGAATTCACTAATATCAAATAATTCTGATTTTACTTCTACCTTCCCTTCTTCAATTTT
>CAIJFC010000101.1 GCA_903819815.1 uncultured Bacteroidota bacterium | reverse complement strand
CCCCAACTTCCAATTACATTTGACCAAGCGGTTCCGTTTAAAGTAACTCCTGTATGTGCATAAATAGTTCCGGTGTAAGCAGCTAGTCCAGTTCCCGTTTTATCAAATAAAATTGTTGCCGACTGATTTGATTCTGGGGTAACTCCACCTTGCCAAGAAACTTGAGAAAATCCTAGGGCAGAAATAAAACAAAAAATAAAGTAGATTTTTTTCATGATATTAAAATATTTTAAAAAGGGCTTTCCTGAGAAAGCCCTTTTTTATATAAATAATAATGGGTTATTGGATTGTGTACGAATAAACTCTTGGGTTACTTAAGTCTAAAGTAATGGTTTTAGTTCCTGCTGGAGTACTGATGTTAGTTCCACCTTCGTCAAGTGAACCATCAGCTCCTGTATCACCATAATTTAAAGTCCAAGCACCATTAGCTCTGAATTTCATTCCGTCATTTGGAGCTGATTGAGCAGATAAAGTTACTGTTACAGTCCATTTTCTTGTAGTTGGATTGTAAACCATTGGGGTATCAGTTCCCCAACCACCTGGAGTACCGTTTCCGATAATAGCCCAAGTTGTTCTTTCTTGAGAATAAGTAAGTGCCGTTGTATTTGCTTTCAATCTGTAGTATCCAGCTGGAACAGCATTACAATTTACTTCATTTGTTAATTTCAATTTGTTAGTAAACGTTCCGTCATCACCCCAATCGTCATTACCCCAGTTGAAGTTTCCTGCGTTATCAGGAGCAACAAATTTAAATCCACCATCTAACCATACATAACCTTCATAGTTAGTTTGTCCGTAACCAGCAGAAGCTAATTTAGCAGCCGTTCCTGGTGTCCATCCTTGGTGATTTCCTGGTACTGCAATAGTTGGTAAAGCAGTAGTATAAGGAGTGATTAACACATTGATAGTGTTTGAATATTGAACTACACTTCCTACTGCCGCTTTAACACGAATGTCTATACTTCCTTGAGAAAAAGGAGTTAAACCAGCAGAAAGTACCGCACCGTTTAAATCAGCAACGCTCCAAGTAAGATTAGTTGCAGTTGTAGTTCCAGCTGGAGTAATAGCAGCAAAGCTAGTTCCTGTTACTGCAATTTCTACAGTGTAATCCACTTGTGTTGGAGTTGTAAAATCAGCTTTATCCCATGTCATTGTAATTGCAGGGTTCGTTGCTAAAGCAGGCGTTAAAACTGTTGAAGCTCCTGTTTGTGGTGTTAAAATTGAGAAACTACCTTTAGCTTGTGCTAATTGGTAATTTTGTTCATCCGAACAAGATCCTAAAGTTGCAAATACAATTGCAGCTATGATAATTTTAAATGTATTTTTCATTTTAAAGTATTTAATTTATTAAACTTATTATTAGTAACCTGTATTTTGAGTTAAATTTGGATTAGCAGCAACACTTTCAGCTGGTAAAGGGAATAATTTAAAGTGTGCAGGAATTGCAACTCCATTTACTCCGTTTCCTTTCCATGCCCAGTTGTAGCTTCCTCCAGTAAATTTACCAAAACGAATTAAATCTTGTCTTCTATGAGCTTCCCAGTGTAATTCTCTTAAACGCTCATCTAAAATAAAATCTAAAGTTAAGTCTGCCGCAGCAATTGTTTGCCCGTTAGCTCTAGTTCTCAATGAGTTAACAAATCCTAAAGCTTGTGAAGCGGTAACTCCTGTTGCTCCTCTTAATTGACATTCAGCTAGCATTAAGTAAACGTCTCCTAAACGGAATAATGGGAAGTCTGTATCTACAAATCCTTGGTCTGAACCATTAGCTCCTGTTGAAGTTTTGTTAGAAAATTTAGTGATAATATAACCAGTATCTCTATCAGAAACCGTTGTAATAATTGGATTTCTACCAGCTGTGATTAACGTTTTTCTCGTGTCATTTGCAAATGCAGCATCAGCAAATTTATCGCCAAATTGTTTTCTCACACGCAAAGCTCCACCCCATCCGTTTACTCCTAGAGATGCTCCGTTTCCTTCAATTGAACCTACTTCTCCATTAATGATTACAGTTGTTGGACCATAGTTTTGAGTTGTTCTACCGTCTGATTGTAAAGGGAAGATAATTTCATTTCTAGCACTATTAGTATTACTATCTGCCATGAAATTATGTCCGTAGCTAGTTGCTAATGAATAACCACCTCCAATTACTTTGTTAGCGTAAGTAACACACTCATTGTATTTAGGAGTTCCAAAATAACTTTCGTGGTTCAAATACATTTTAGCTAAAATCATCCATGCCAATCCTTTGTCCGCTCTACCAAATTCATTGGCTTTAGCGTTAGTTAAATTAGCATCGTTTTCTAAAGCTACTAACTCAGATTCGATAAAATTAAATAATTGTTGTCTGTCGTATTGTGGCCCTCTGTAATCCCCTACTGGATCATTTTCAGTCACAAATGCTGCTTTTCCAAACATATCCATAATATGGTAGTAAGCTAAAGCTCTAAGCACTCTAACCTCAGCACGGTATTTTTGAATATCCGCTCTAGTAGCAGCAGAAACTCCTCTAGAATTTATTTTAGCATCGGTAGTTTGTCTTAAATATTCATTTACTAATGCCACTTGGAACATTGCTCTTCCATACATTCCTCTGAATATAGGGTTAGAAGCCGTCCAGTTAGTTCTTTGAATATCTGCAGTTCCTGGGTCATTTTCA
This sequence comes from uncultured Bacteroidota bacterium, assembly GCA_903819815.1. GTDB lineage: Bacteria > Bacteroidota > Bacteroidia > Flavobacteriales > Flavobacteriaceae > Flavobacterium. The sequence goes on along the minus strand of CAIJFC010000101.1, from coordinate 8,600 downwards.
TACGACCAGATTACTTCGTCTGTTGATAAATCTTGCATGTACCAAAGACATCTTCCATACTGGCTCGTACCAGCATCGATTCCCGAAATATTTGATGATCCCGCTCCTGTTGTTCCTGTTAGTGATAAATTACCATAAACTCCTGCCAAACCTTGTTTGTACGAAGCGTCAGTTGAGAAGAAATCATCAGATAAAAATTGATCATCATCTTTAGGCACGGTGTTCAAATCGTTTGTACAAGAAAGTACAGACAATGCCAACGCTAAATAAGATAGTTTAAATAGATTTTTCATTTTTTTCTGTATTAAAATTTAATATTAGCTCCAAATAAAAGCGTTCTTGGTCTTGGATAAATTGTATTATCGATACCATTATTTGTAATCTCAGGATCTAATCCACTGTATTTAGTTAATACAAATGCATTTTGTACACCTGCACTAATACGTAAACTAGCTTTTCCTTCTAACCATTTTGGGAAACTATAACCTAGAGTTATGTTATCCATTCTTAAGAAAGAAGCGTTTTCGATATAAATATCAGATTGCGTTCCTAAACTTCCTGCTTGAATAAAGTTGGTATCCAAAACTGAGGTAGGAATATTTCCTAATACCGTATTGTTTTGAACTAAACTATAGTAAGCACTTACTGAATTGATATTGTTGTAAATGTGATTACCCAAATTTGCTCTTAAGTTAAAAGAGAAATCAAAGTTTTTGTAATTAAAATTAGAAGCAAATCCGAAAATAAAATCTGGATCTCCATTGTATTTAATATATCTATCACTGTTATTTACAATACCATCCCCATTCAAATCAGCATAAGCTCCTTGAATTGGCATTCCACTTACATCATATAATTGTTTGAAAACATAGAATGAATTTGGAGTATATCCTTGGCTAAAAATTTGGATAGTTCCTCCAGTTCCGCCACCAATTCCTCCAGTTAGAACATCTGATCCTAAAGCTAGTTCGTCAATTCTTCTTTCAAATTTAGTTGCATTGAAATTTACATCCCAGGTAAAATCATTAGTTTTAACAATTGCGGCATTTAAAGTAACTTCAAAACCTTTAGAACTCAAACTTCCAATGTTTTGGAAACCAGCATTACTAAAGTTAGATCCGTCTGAAATCGCTGCATAAGATAATAAATTTTTAGAAACCTTTGAGAAGGCTTCTACGCTTCCTGTTAATCTATTATTAAAGAAACCAAAATCAAATCCTACGTTAGCAGTAGTAGTTTCCTCCCATTTAATATTAACATTTCTAAATTGTGGCACTGCAAGGTTAGTTGGCACTGTTCCAAACACATATTGAGAATTGCTGTTTCCGATTGAATAAGGCTCTAAATATAAGAAGTTAGCTGTACCCATATCTTTTTGTCCGGTAACCCCCCATCCTAAACGTAATTTTAAATCACTAAATACTTTTGAATCTTTCAAGAAGGTTTCTTCTTTCATTTTCCATGCTAAAGCAGCAGCTGGAAAATTACCCCAACGATTTTCTGGACTAAATTCTGATGAACCGTCTCTTCTGTACGTTAAGGTCATTAAGTATTTATCTTTTAAAGTCATGTAAGTTCTTCCGAAGAAACTCACTAACACTTGATCTCCATAAGTAGTAACATCTGGTGCTTGAGAATTAGGATTTAATACGTTAAAACTATTGAAACTTTCTCTTTGGAATTTTTGGTAAGAATAACCTGCAGTAGCTTCAAAAGCTAAATCAGAGAATTTTTTGTTGTAAACTAAATAACCATCAAATAACTTGTTGGTTTTAGTTTCGGTTTGGTTTTCCTTTACACCTTGTAATACAGTTCCATTATATGCCGATCTACTATTTGTATCGACTGTTCTCATACGATCACCATTACCGCTGTCGTAACCAACATTCACTACTGCTCTTACAGATGGGAAAAATGGTAATTTATAATCCAATTCTAAATTTCCAAAAGTTCTTCTATAAGTACCATGATCGTGCGTTTGCATTAATTGAGCCACTGGATTCCATGGTGCATTAGTTATTGGCAAACCATTTGGCGTAGCTGTGTATTGGAAATACCCACCATAATTAGTATTAGCAGGAGCATATACTGGCTGTGTTGGATCAAAACGAATGGCAGATCCTTCTACTCCGTCAGCAAATCTATTTTTCTCATTAGAGTAATTTGCGTTTAATCTAACCTTTAAGTGATCTTTCAAAAAAGTAGGGTTCATTGCTAAACCAACAGTATTTCTATCAAATTGATTTGTTAAACGTAAACCTTCTTGAAAAGTTTTACCTACAGTTAAACGAGTAGGTATTTTATCAAATAAACTACCTTTAACAGTAAATGATTGATCAACCATTTCGGCAGTTCTGTAAATTTCATCTTGCCAGTTGGTATTTGCAGTACCCAATAAATTTGGAAGGTTAACTCCAGTATTTGGATCTGCGGCAAGCAATTGATTTTGTCTAACTCCTACAATATTTCTGTATTCGTCAGCACCAAAAACACTCACTTGGTTCACTTTTCTTCCGATACCCAATTGGAAATTGTATTCAGCTTCAAGATTTTTACCTCCTTTTTTAGTGGTAATGATAATTACCCCGTTAGAAGCTCTAGAACCATAAATAGCAGTTGCAGAGGCATCTTTCAATACGGTCATTGACTCAATTGTTGCTGGGTTCAATGAAGATAAAATTGAAGTAGCACCCACAGAAGTACTATTGTCAATTGGCAAACCATCAATTACAATTAACGGATCGTTACTAGCACTTAAAGAAGCGCCTCCACGAATTCTAATTTGCGATCCTGAACCAGGAGCACCGCTAGTATTAATAGAAAGACCTGCCACTCTACCGTTTAATAAATTTTCGGCAGTTACATTGGCTCCTTTGTTGAAGTCTTTAGTAGTAATAGTAGTCAAAGACCCAGTAGCATCTTTTTTCTTAACAGTACCATAACCTACTTGAACTACAACTTCACTTAATTGATTAGCATCTTCTTGAAGACTAACAGTAATTGAAGTTTGATTGGAATAGACAATTGTCTCGGATTTTAATCCAATAAATGAAAAAACGATTTTGTCGCCTTTCACTACTTTAGTCAATTTAAATTTTCCATCGAAATCTGTTACAACACCGTTTGAGGTGCCAGAAACTACTACATTTACCCCTGGTAAAGGTTGTCCTGATGACTTATCAAGCACAACACCGCTTAAAGTGCTCTGAGCCAGGACACTAAACGGAAGTAGTAAGAATAAAAATAACAACTTTTTGTAAATTGTTTTCATACATTTTGTTTAAGTTAAAAATTGGTTTTTTTGCTTATATTTATACTTCGAATAATAAATTTATACATTATTTAACAACTTCAAAAAAAAAACTTAAAATTAGGGTTACGAAAACGTGATAGTGTTGAAAAGTTTATTGATTGTTTGTGATTTTAATCCTAATTTTACAAATAATTAAAAAAAATACCTGCTAATTTATCAAATATAAATTTATCATTTTCTCATGAAGAAAAAAATTACTTTAAAACAAATTGCTAGAGAGCTCGATGTTTCTATATCTACTGTTTCTAAATCATTACGTAATAGCTTGGAAATCAGTGAAGATACAAGGCAAAAGGTACAAGCTTTTGCAAAATTCTACAATTACAAACCAAACAATATCGCTTTAAGTCTAAAAAACCGAAAAACCAAAACCATTTGCATTATAATTCCCGAGATTATTCATCACTTTTTTACTACAATAATTAGCGGTATTGAACATGTGGCAAATCAAAACGGTTACAATGTTATTATCTGCCTTTCTGATGAATCATTCGACAAAGAAGTCATCAATATGGAGATGTTAGCAAATGGAAATATAGATGGGTTTATAATGTCCCTTTCTAAAGAAACACAACAAAAAAAGGACTTTCATCATATTACTGAAATTATCAATCAAGGAATGCCAGTGGTTATGTTTGATAGAATTACAAACGATATTCTTTGCGATAAAGTTATCATTGACGATCATTTGGCCGCTTTCAATGCTACTCAATTTCTAATTGATAAAGGATTGAAAAAAATTGCATTAATCACCACGGTTGATTATGTAAGTGTAGGAAAATTACGAACTGATGGCTATAAAAAAGCATTGAAAAACAATGATATCAAATTAGACGAAAGTTTGATAATTCGAATTGAAGACACCGAACATTTTGAGGATTCCATTGAAGATTTATTAAAAACAAAATCCGTTGATGCCATTTTTGCAGTAAATGAATTATTTGCAGTAACAGCTATTAAAGTGGCAACCCGTTTGGGAATTAAAATCCCTGAAGACTTATCTATTATTGGATTTACTGATGGATTAATCTCTAAATATTCTTCGCCAAGTATTACAACCGTTGGGCAAAATGGAGTAAAAATGGGAGCTAAAGCTGCAAAAATGCTGATTGAAAGATTGGAAATGGAAGAGATTGAAAATGAAGATGGAGAAATTGAAGAACACTACAAAACAGAAGTTATTGAAACGGAATTGGTAGAACGGGAATCGACAAAACCATAATAAATTTCTCCATTTTACTTTTGTTATAAAAAAAATTATATATTTACGGCAGATTATCAAAGCTTATATTTTTACTTCGAAAATTTAAAATAAGTTTTGATAAGCATCGCGCTTATCGTTCAAATCATTTTTATAAAACGATAATGGAAAAGCGTAAATTACGTTTCTGGGAAATCTGGAACATGAGTTTTGGCTTCTTAGGAATACAATTTGGTTTTGCTCTTCAAGGAGGATTCATGTCGCGAATTTTCCAAACTTTAGGAGCAGAACAAGATGCAATCCCTTTACTATGGATTGCAGCCCCACTTACAGGTCTAATTGTTCAACCAATAATTGGCTATTTATCAGATAACACTTGGCATCCTAAATTTGGAAGACGCAAGCCGTTTTTTCTAATTGGTGCAATTTTGAGCTCTTTAGCATTATTTTTAGTGCCCAATTCACCTACTCTTTGGATTGCTACAGGATTACTGTGGGTTTTAGACGCTTCCATTAATATCAGTATGGAACCTTTTCGGGCGCTTGTTGCCGACAAACTTCCCAATTCTCAACGATCATACGGGTTTGTAATGCAAACATTAATTATTGGAATTGGAACATGGATTGCCAGTAATTTGCCTTGGATGTTGGATCAATTTGGTGTTCCTAATGAAGCTGATGCTGGTGTTTTACCAATGTCTGTAAAAGTGGGATTTGCAATTGGTGCATTTGTATTTATTGCAAGTATTCTCTATACCATTTTTACTACCAAAGAATACCCACCAGAAGATATTACCGTTTTTGAAAAAGAAAAGAAACAAGCTAATTTTTTTAAGGATATTTCTATAAGTTTAAAAGGAATGCCTTCCACGATGAAAAAATTGGGATTAATCCAGTTTTTCAGTTGGTTCGCCTTTTTTACGATGTGGAGTATGGCTACGCCAGCATTAACAGAATATGTTTATAAAGCCCCTGCCCCAATTGAAAAAAATTATGATTTATCCAAAAAAGGAGACGCAGAAGCTTTTGATATTGCCAATGGCAAATACCAAGATGCCGCAAATCTAGTAGGTTCTTCAATGGGAGTTTATGGATTGTCATCGATGGCATTTGCATTATTGCTAACATTTTACACTGCAAAAAGAAAAATTAACAGAAAATACATTCATAGCGTTTCCTTATTATTAGGAGGGCTAGGATTTATTATGATGTTTTATTCTAAACCAGACACCTTACTCTATTCCTTTATATTAATAGGAATTTCGTGGGGAAGTATTTTATCCATGCCCTATGCCATGTTATCCAGCGCTGTAGATCCTAAGAAAATGGGGACTATGATGGGGTTGTTTAATATGTTTATTGTGATTCCGCAAATCATTGCTGCTTTGGGAGGAATCAATTTACTCTACAAACTTATAGGCAATGATTCCATTCACGCAATGACTTTGGCTGGAATTTCTTTACTTTTAGGTGGAGTTAGTACGCTATTAATTACAGATAAAAACGCCATTTCAGATTAAATAATAACATGAATATAAAAGCCTTTATTTTCGATTTAGATGGAGTAATTGTTGATACTGCAAAATATCATTTTATTGCTTGGCAGCAAATAGCAACCCAACTAGGAATCGAATTTACATTACAGGACAATGAACTTTTAAAAGGGGTTAGCCGAGTCCGATCATTGGATATAATTTTAGAATTAGGAAAAGTGACTGCTTCGCAAGAAGACAAAAACAAATGGTTGTTTCAAAAAAATGAAACCTATTTATCCTTTTTAGTTACCATGGATGAAAGAGAATTATTACCGGGAATACTCCCAATATTAAAATTTTTAAAATCCAACAACCAAAAAATTGCATTAGGATCTGCGAGTAAAAACGCAAGGCCTATTTTAGAAAAAACAGGAATACTAAATTATTTTAATGCTATTGTTGATGGAAATGATGTTACAAATGCCAAACCCGATCCCGAAGTTTTTTTGCAGGCAGCTAGAAAATTAGGAATTGAAAATGAAAATTCAATTGTTTTTGAAGATTCTGTGGCTGGAATTCAAGCCGCCAATACCGCTAAAATGATCAGTATTGGAATTGGCGAAAAAAAAATATTATTTGAAGCCAATTATATTTTTGAAGATTCAACTAAAATAAATGAATCTTTTATTAATGACTTAATTAACTCATAAAAGCCAAAAAAAATAACGCAATCAAAAAAATTATAGCGAAATAAAAATAAGTCTCATTGCAAAATGAAACTTTAAATAAAAAAATAAATGAACCAAGATTATATACAACCAAGCGATTGGTCGATCATAGAAAATGGATTTGATAAAAATAGTGTAAAATCATCCGAAAGCCTTTTCAGTATTGGAAATGGGGCAATGGGGCAACGCGCTAATTTTGAAGAAAAATATACCGGAAAAACATTCCAAGGAAGTTATATAGCGGGTATTTATTACCCAGACAAAACTAAAGTAGGTTGGTGGAAAAATGGCTACCCTGACTATTTTGCCAAAGTTTTGAATGCTCCAAATTGGATTGGTATTGAAATTGAAATCAACGGGGAAACTTTTGATTTAAATACTTGTAAAGCAGTAAATAATTTCCGGAGAGAATTAAATATGAAAGAAGGTTGGTACAACCGTTCTTTTGAAGCTACTTTACAAAATGACACTGAAATTTCAGTTAACATTCGTCGATTTTTATCATTAGATCTAGATGAATTAGGTGTTATAAAATATGGGATTACCCCTTTAAATAAAAATGCCAAAATTGTTTTTAAGCCCTATATAGATGCTGGAGTTACCAATGAAGATGCCAATTGGGAAGAAAAGTTTTGGGAACCCCTATCGGTAAAAAATTCTGGTAATGCCGGATTTGTCACGGCGCAAACCTTTAAAACACATTTTGTCGCCACTACATTTATGCAAAACTCTATTTTCATAGATGATAAAAATCAAAATGCTATTCCTGATAATAACCATTCCGATTCTGAAAAAATTCAATTTGATTATATTGTAAATGCCAATAAAGGTGCGGTTGTAGCAATTGAAAAACTAGGCGGATATACCGTTTCTTTAAATCATAATGACACTGAAAGTGCCGCTATAAATTTAATTAATACCGCTTTAGCTTTTGGTTACAACCAATTATTAGAAAAACAAATTCAAGCTTGGGCTAAAATTTGGGAAATGTCCGACATCACAATTGATGGCGATATCAAAGCGCAACAAGGAATTCGATTCAATATTTTTCAATTAAATCAGACTTATTTAGGAAAAGATTCGAGATTGAATATTGGGCCTAAAGGATTCACAGGAGAAAAATATGGCGGATCCACCTATTGGGACACCGAAGCCTATTGTATTCCGTTTTACATGGCTACAAAAGATCAAAATGTAGCTAGGAATTTATTGACTTACCGTTACAATCAATTGGATAAAGCAATTGAAAACGCAGCAAAATTAGGGTTCACTAATGGTGCTGCATTGTATCCAATGGTAACTATGAATGGCGAAGAATGTCATAACGAATGGGAAATTACATTTGAAGAAATTCATAGAAATGGAGCCATTGCCTTTGCCATTTTTAACTACCATCGATTTACTGGCGACTACTCTTATATTCCTGAAAAAGGATTGGAAGTTTTGATTGGAATTGCTCGTTTCTGGCACCAAAGAGCTACTTTTTCTGCCAATAAAAAACAGTATGTAATTCTGGGAGTTACCGGACCAAATGAATATGAAAACAACGTAAATAATAATTTTTATACCAATTACATTGCAAAATGGTGCTTGGATTATACCTACGAACAAATTCAAAAGGTAGCTCTGGAATACCCTTCAGATCACAAAAGAATTTCAGAAAAAACATCCATTTCAGATGCTGAATTGCAATCATGGAAAAAAGTAGCCGAAACTATGTATTTTCCATTTTCGAATGAATTAAATGTTTTCTTACAACAAGACGGATTTCTAGACAAAGAATTAGTAAGGGTGTCTGATCTTGATAAAAGCCAACGTCCAATCAATCAAAAATGGTCATGGGATAGAATCTTGCGTTCCCCATACATAAAACAGGCAGACGT
>CAIJFC010000100.1 GCA_903819815.1 uncultured Bacteroidota bacterium | reverse complement strand
TTTTTGTAACCTTTTCTTCTTTTCTTTTTGAAAACGATTACTTTATCTCCTTTTAAGTGTTGTAACACTTTGGCTTCTACTGAAGCACCTTCTATAGCTGGGGCGCCCAAAGTGATTGTGCCATTATCATCTAACAAAAGAACTTTGTCGAAAGTAATTTTCGATCCTTCTTCACTTGCTAAACGATTAACATAAACCTTTAGATCTTTGCTAACTTTAAATTGATGCCCTGCTATCTCTACGATTGCGTACATAACAATATTGTTTAATTAATTTTTAAGAGTGCAAATATACCATTAAAAATTTAATGTGCAACCCATTAAGTAAAAAAACCCCAAATAATCCATAATTATTAGGGTTTTCATAAATGTAGAGCTGTTATTTGATTATTAAAAAGTTAAATTCTGTTAAATTAACAGCTGAGTAGTTTCACTTCATTGAAAAAAAGTTATTTTTGAGGGTCTATTTATTAGAAATAGAAAAAATACAAACTAATTTATTAATCTTTTATGAAAAAATCATTAATGGCTTTAGGTACAATGCTTATGCTAGGCGGAGTTGCTTCAGCGCAAAAAGTTGCTTTTGAGGAATACACTTTAGACAATGGTCTTCATGTAATTCTTCACAACGATGCTTCGGCACCGGTAATCATTACTTCGGTAATGTATCATGTAGGTTCTAAAAACGAAAACGCAGAACGAACTGGATTTGCTCACTTTTTTGAACATTTATTATTTGAAGGAACAGAAAATATTAAACGTGGAGAATGGTTTAAAATTGTTACTGCCAATGGGGGAACCAATAATGCCAATACTTCTGAAGACAGAACGTACTATTATGAAGTATTCCCATCAAATAGTTTAGAGTTAGGACTTTGGATGGAGTCAGAAAGAATGATGCATCCTATTATTAATCAAATTGGTGTTGACACTCAAAATGAAGTTGTAAAAGAAGAAAAACGGCTACGAGTTGACAACCAGCCTTATGGTAGCTTAATTGCTGAAGTAAAGAAAAATATGTATGTAAAACATCCATACCGTTGGGCTACAATTGGCTCAATGGATCATTTAGATGCAGCAAAATTAGAAGAATTTCAAGCATTTAATAAAAAATTCTATGTTCCAAATAATGCCGTTTTAGTTGTTGCAGGAGATTTAAATGATATCCCAAAAACAAAAGAATGGGTTAATAAATATTTTGGAGCCATCCCAAAAGGAAAAGAGGTTGTGGTTGAAAAATTTGTTGAAGAACCAATTACTTCTACTCTAAAAGCTAGCTATCAAGACCCGAACATTCAAAAACCAATGATTGTTGCTTCCTACAGAACTCCATCAATGAAAACTCGTGATGCAAGAGTTTTGGATATGATTTCTACTGTATTAAGCGAAGGAAAAAGCTCAAGATTGTACAAGAAAATCGTTGACGACAAGAAAATGGCGCTTCAAATTGGAGCTTTCAATTACAGTCAAGAAGATTACGGTTTGTACATATTATATGGAATGCCTCAAGGAACATTTACTTCTGATGATATCGTTAAAGAAATCGATGAAGAAGTAGTAAAACTTCAAACCCAATTATTGACAGATAAAGAAATGCAAAAGCTTAAAAATATCTATGAAAATAATTATGTAAATGGTAATTCTAATGTAGAAGGTATCGCTGAAAACTTAGCTTCTTATTATCTTTTACACGGCGATATTAATTTGATAAATACAGAAATCGAAATGTATCGCTCCATAACAGCTCAAGAAATTAGAGAGGTTGCCAAAAAATATTTAAATCCAAATCAGAGATTGTTATTGGATTATGTTCCATCAAAAGACAAAGCTCAAAACTAAGAAATTATATCATGAAAAAAATAATTATAGTATTATCAGGCTTGTTTTTAACTTTAACTATGCAAGCACAAGATCGAACTCAGCCAAAACCTGGACCATCTCCAGTAATAAATATTAAGAAACCTCAATCATTTACTCTTCCAAATGGATTACAAGTATTGATCGTTGAAAATCACAAACTTCCAAAAGTTTCTTTCAGTTTGAATATAGACAATACTCCATATGCCGAAGGGTCTAAAAAAGGAGTTTCTAGTTTAACAAGTAGCTTAATTGGAAATGGCAGTATGAAAATCTCAAAAGATGCTTTCAATGAAGAAATTGATTTTCTTGGAGCAGATTTAAGTTTCTACGCTTCTGGGGCTTCAGGAAGTAGTTTGTCTAAATATTCAGGAAGAATTCTTGAATTAATGGCTGATGGCGCTTTAAATCCTAACTTTACTCAAGAAGAATTTGATAAAGAAAAAGACAAATTATTGGAGAACTTAAAAACACAAGAAAAAAGTGTTGCGGCAGTAGCTGGGAGAGTTCAAAATGTTTTAGCGTTCGGAAAAGACCATCCATATGGAGAATTTTTGAGCGAAGAAACCATTAAAAATGTAACGCTAGCAGATGTTGAAAATAATTATAATACCAATTTTGTACCTGAAAATGCATACCTAGTTATTATTGGGGACATTAAATTTAAGGAAACTAAAAAGGCAGTTGAAAAATTATTTGGATCATGGGCAAAAGCAAGTGCGCCATCAATGAAATATACAGATCCTGTAAATGTTCAATATTCTCAAATCAATTTTGTGGATATGCCAAACGCAGTTCAATCGGAAATTTCATTGCAAAACACAGTGAATTTGAAAATGACTGATCCCGATTATTTTGCTACAATAGTTGCCAATCAAATTCTTGGAGGCGATTTCAATAGCTATTTAAATATGAACCTTCGTGAGGCTCACGGATGGACTTATGGTGCTCGTTCAAGCATTGGCGGAAGCAAATATATATCTACATTCAGGGCTTCAACGCAAGTTAGAAATGCAGTTACCGATAGTGCAGTGGTAGAGTTTTTCAAAGAATTGAAAAAAATTAGAACGGAGAAAGTAACTGATGAAATGTTGTCAAACGTGAAAGCGGGTTATGTAGGTAAATTTGTTATGCAAATTGAAAAACCACAAACTGTTGCTGGATATGCTTTACGCATTAAAACGCAAGGACTTCCTGAAGATTTTTATGAAAATTATATCAAAAACATCAATGCGGTAACTGCTGATGATGTTCTGGCTGTAGCCAAAAAATATTTCCTTGAGGACAATATTCGAGTGGTAATTGTAGGAAAAGGAAGTGAGGTTCTTCCTGGTTTAGAAAAATTGAAAATTCCAATGTTCTATTTTGATAAATTTGGAGCTCCATCAAGTAAACCTGTAATGAAAAAAGCAGCTCCAGCAGGCGTTACCGTAAAATCAGTTTTAGACAATTACATTAAAGCTATAGGTGGTGAAAAAGCAGTTAAAGGGGTAAAAACTATTGCAATGACAGGATCTACAACTATCCCTCAAGCTCCAGCACCATTGACATTTACTTCAAAAGTAGATTCAAAAGGAAAAATGATAGTTGAATTAGCCATGGGGACTATGAGTTTGATGAAACAAGTTGTAAACGAAAAAGAAGGTTACGCTTCTCAACAGGGTCAAAAAATGAAATTAGAAGGAGAGGCTTTAGCAAAAGCAAAAGCAGGGGCAGTTCCTTTTGAAGAATTGACTTTTGCTACTAAAACAGATCTTCTTTTGACCGGCATTGAACCTATAAATGGTAGTGACGCTTACGCTCTTAAAAATGGTGACGCAACCTTGTACTATGATGTGAAAACTGGCTTGAAAGTTGCCGATTCTGAAACTCAGGATCAAGGCGGAAAAAAAGTTACAATGATGACTTATTATAATGATTACAGAGACGTAAAGGGAATTAAAGTTCCATTTAACATTATAAAAAATGTTGGAATTGAATTGGATATTAAAATAGCTGATGTTAAAATCAACGAAGGGGTTTCTGATGCAGATTTCCAATAAATAAAGTAATATACTCTAAAAAGGCTATCTGAAAAGGTAGCCTTTTTTATTTTTTAGAAGATAAATAAACTCCAATTAAAATAATAAAAGCACCTAAAAACTGAATTGGCGTAAGCATTTCGTTATCTAATAATCCCCAGAAAAATGCTACAATTGGAATTAAATAAGTTACCGATGTCGCAAAAACTGGTGAAGAAATTTGAATTAATTTAAAGAAAATAATGTTTGCAATTCCAGTTCCAACAACCCCCAAAATTATTATAAAGAGAATTGAATGTTGTGTTTTTTCTAAAGCTAAAACATCAGAAAACCCCGATAAATACAAAATTAAACAAGCCGGAAGCAACATTACAGCAAAATTCCCAGTGGAAATAGAAAGCGGACTTAAATCGAACAAATATTTTTTAATCAAATTCACATTAATTGCATAACAAATTGAAGCTATTATTACCAAAATTACATAGTAATAATTTTGTTCTGGATGATGAAAAGCACCATTAAAAATGAGAAGCATACTTCCAACTAATCCGATAATAACTCCAAATACCTGACTTCTTTTGAAATTTAATCCAAAGGCTAAACCCCCCAAAATCAAAGTGTTTAATGGTGTTAAGGAATTAAGAATAGCGCTTATTGAGCTATCAATTTGAGTTTGGGCAATGGAAAAAAGAAAAGCGGGGACGAAGGTTCCAAATAAAGAGGTTATTACAATATATTTCCATTTCCCTTGTGGGATATTTGGCAAGGTTTTAAATCCAATCGCCAAGAGAAATACTGCTGCAAAAATAATTCGCAACGAACCCAATTGAAATGGCGTTAATCCAACTAATCCTCGTTTTATAAGAATAAATGAGCTTCCCCAAATTAAGGCTAATACTAACAAAAAAAACCATTTGGTCTGCTTAGAATTCATAGTTGTAATTTATTATGCAAATTTTGTAATAATTTTAAGAATATTGCCTTTAAATTTTAGTTATTTTTGTAATAGAAATCCAAATTAATTAATTGGATATCATCCTAATAAAATTAAAATTATGCGTTTTACTCCCTCATTTTTAGCAATTGCACTTTCTAGTTTATTGTTTTTTAGTTGTAAAAAAACGGAAGTTTCTCAAACTACAACAATAGAAAAGACTGTAAAAGTAAATTCGAAATCTATTGCTGCAAAACCAGAAATAGCAACTTTTACTATTGAAGGAATGACTTGTGCCGTTGGATGTGCAAAGACTATTCAAGATAAACTAGCATCAATGGATGGAATTCAAAGTGCAACTGTAGATTTTGACAAGAAATTTGCAATAGTAGAATTTGACGCATCAAAACAAACGCCGGAACTTTTATTAAAAGCGGTTCAAGAAACTGGAGACGGTAAAACTTATATGGTTTCAAATATGAAATCGGAACCCTTGAAAAAATAATTTATTTCGCTTTTAGTTTTTCTAAAACCCCATTTTCAATTTTTTCTTTGATTTTTACAACTTCATCTGTATTGTCATTTGGAATCGTCATTGACAATACATAATGGGCTATTTTCCAATTCTTACCTTCCTTAATTAATACTCCTGAACCTCTACAAATTTTCATTTGAGTATCTAATAACTCATCAAACCAAGCCGTATTTTGTGTTTTATCAAAATAGATGTTTCTCTGTAAAGAAGTAAAACTCCATGCTTTTCCTTTATCAAAATAAGGTTTTGAAAAAGCTTTAAAAGCAGCTATTTGCCAGTTTTCAGTTGCATCAGTCCCGATAAAAACGCCATTGGAAGTCATATAGGAAAAGTAATTGTCAAACTCCGCATTGGCTGCCGCTTTGTGCCAAGAATCAAGTATGGTATTTATCTTTTTTTTATCGCTATCTGCATTTTGAGAAAATGATTTTGATCCCAATAGCAAGATACAAAACAGTACTATTACTTTTTTCATGATTAAAATTTTAAATTAGTTTCAAATATAATTGCTTTAACTTTAATTTCACTTATATTCGTTTGAAAACAAATACAATAAATAATTTACTATAAAAATTAATGTTTAAAAGATTTTAAAACACAACTAGTTTAAATAAATAATACAAGAAAAATCGATATATTTCGTCTAAAGTTAAAATACAATCCTTATGAAAAAAATTACCCTACTATTATTTTGTCTGATTTGCAATTTCGTTTTTTCACATACCATCAATTATGACAATATTGTTTTAAGACATTGGTCTATTGAAAAAGAGCACCAATTTATTGACGGTTCATTTATGATGTACAAAAATGGAACTGTATTTATTGAAGAAGCCAATAATAAAATTTCAAAAGTTGCCTTTTCAGATTTATCAAATGAAGATCAAAAATTTGTAACTTCTAAAAACAGTTGGGTAAAAAATTTGAATACTATTGCCCCTGAAAAAAAGGAAAGTACTCAAAGTATTTTTGATTATAAATTTTGTTTAATTCTTTTCTCATTAATCGCTTTTGGATATTATATCTATACTATTTCTGATAGAAAAAAACTAAAATTTCTCTATCCTGTTTTATTTCTAGGGATACTTACGTCTTTATATAGTTTCACAAAAAAGGCGATGTCCACAACAGATCCTGCCTTTTTAACCTCAGCATTTGCACAATTTGCTTCAACGGTTAGCACTACTTATGATGCTAATTTTTTCTACGTGAATTCAACTGGGATTCCAAACCATACCATGATGGTAGGAATATCAAATCGTGGATGGCAACAACAAGTTCCAACTTCAAAATGTTACATCAATTCAAATCATTGGACTATTCCATTAAATCCTGTAATTGCAACAACACCTGTTCCTGTTTCTTCAACACATTTCTTGAAAGGCGCTATTGCGATGGCAGTTAATGGAGTGCCAATATTCAATTACCATACGAATACAGGAGTTGATAGTTTTCTTGACGGACAACTCGATAAC
The DNA here is from genome assembly GCA_903819815.1 of uncultured Bacteroidota bacterium. GTDB lineage: Bacteria > Bacteroidota > Bacteroidia > Flavobacteriales > Flavobacteriaceae > Flavobacterium. The sequence continues at coordinate 7,602 of CAIJFC010000100.1, read as the reverse complement.
TATGGAGGACATTGTGGAAGAGGCGACGATTATCATTACCACACCGCGCCATTGCATTTAATCACTTTAGGTCAAGCATCTGCTACTTTACCCATTGCTTTTGGACTCGACGGATACGCTGTTTATGGAAATTTAGAACCTAATGGAACTGCAATGACAACTCTTGATGCCAATCATGGGCATTATGGAACCAACGGAGTTTATCATTATCACGGTACCGCCGCTGCTCCTTATATGATCGGAAATATGGTTGGAGTGGTTACGGAAGATGCCAATTTGCAAATTATTCCTCAACCACAAGGAACGGCAATTAGAACTGAAAATTGGACGCCCCTGGCTGGTGCCTTTATTACTTCTTGCGTTGCCAATGCAAACAATGGGTTCAACACCGCCTATACTTTAAATGGAATTTCAGGTTATGCAACTAATTATACTGCAACTGTGGCTGGATTATACACTTTTCAATATGTTACTCCAACGGGAACTACATCAACAAATTATAATGGTCCAGCGCAATGTACTGTACCTAATTTAGCTGCTGCAAATTTCAATTCCATTGAAAAAAACATCACTATTTTTCCAAATCCCGCCACTGATATTTTACAAATAAATGTAGGAAATGCATTTTTAGAAAGTGATGTTCAAACTATTTCTATTTATGATTTAAAAGGAAGTTTGGTATCCAAAACACCCCGATTTACTCCAAGTTTAAACATTAAAAATATTTCAAAAGGAACGTATTTTGTGAAAATACAGTTTTCTAATTCCACGGTAACTAAGAAACTATTGGTAAAATAAGATATGAAAAAGTTACTAATTTTACTTTTGTGTTCAACTTATAGTTTTGCGCAATACCTTGGAACAGGATCGGTTACGCAAGGTTTAGCAACAGCCACGTCAGGTAATCTTTATTCTTGTACAAATGGTAGAATTGCAGCTTTAGGTACTATTACTGCAACCGATAATACAATTTGGACTGTTCCTGCAGTAACCAATTTTACCAATAATTTATTTCCTTTTGCATCCAATTTATACAATGAATGTACAGGTAATTTATATGCAAATTCAACTGCAGCTTTAGCGGCTTTGAATGGCTCCGATATTGTAACTGTTGATACCAATGGAGAAATAATTACGGCTTATATTTTTGCTGATAATTATTTTGAAATGTACATCAATGGCGTTCCTGTAGGAAAAGATAATGTTCCATTTACACAATTTAATTCAAATATTGTTCGATTCAAAGTCAATCGCCCGTTTACAATTTCAATGCTTTTAGTGGATTGGGAAGAGCGTTTAGGTGTTGGAGGAGAAACCAATGGAGGTTTTACGTATCACTGTGGCGATGGCGGTATGGTAGCCGTTTTCAAGGATGCTAGCAACACTATAATTGCAAAAACAGGAAGCGATTGGAAAGCACAAACTTTTTATACTGCACCTATAATGAATTTATCGTGCCCTACTGAAAGTGGTACTTCACGCCTTTCGGCAAATTGTAGCACGGCAGATTCTAATGCTGGAACAGGTTATTATGGACTGCATTGGGCAAGACCCTCAAACTGGACATTGGCAACGTTTGATGATTCTTCTTGGCCTGCCGCAACCACGTTTACAAACGCAACAATAGGCGTGGATAATAAACCGGCATATACCAATTTTACCACTATTTTTGATGATGTTTCCAATGATGCTCAGTTTATTTGGAGTAAAAATGTAATTTTAGACAATGAAGTTATTGTCAGAAAAACAGTTTCTTCTTTGTCGGTTTATGATTTTGAAACCATAAATTCAAAAATTAATATTTATCCGAATCCAGCTAAAAGTCAATTCAATTTAGATTATGATGCTGCTGTTTTTCCAATTAATAAAATTCAAATAATTACTACTTTAGGCGAATTACTATTTGAAACAAATACCATTTCAAATACCATTACATTTGGTACAATTCCATCGGGAATGTATTTTGTAAAAATTATTTCAGACAAATTTGAGATAACAAAAAAATTAATAGTTGAATAAATTGCCATTTGAAATGAAAAAAAAATTACTTTTTGGATTCCTACTTCTAAATTCAACTTTGTTTTTTTGTCAAAGTGTTTCTAAAACTATTCGGTTATTGCCCGATACTGGACAAACTCAAAGTTACACTACAACTTTTGGTGAAGACCATGATTATTTGATAAATACCCCTTCTTTTACCAATAATGGAAATGGAACAATTACCGATAATGTAACGGGATTAATGTGGCAACAAGTGGATGGTAGTGAAATGACTTTTGAAAATGCAATAACCTATTGTAATAATTTGACTTTAGGAGGTTTTTCAGGCTGGCGATTGCCAACTCCAATAGAAGCTTATAGCATTCTGAACCATCAAAATTCGAACCCAGCAATCAATACCACTTTTTTTACTTTGACTACAGCGGAATATTGGTGGACAAGTGTTTTTGAAAATAATTCTACAACTAAAGTTTGGTGTACCAATTCTGGTGGTGGAATTGGAAATCATCCAAAAATAGAAACCATAAGTGCTGGCGGAACAAAAAAATTTCACGCAAGAGCAGTTCGAAATATAAACACTCCAACAACCATTACCAATCATTTTACTGATAATGGGGATGGGACTATTACCGATAATTTAACCCAATTGGTTTGGCAAAAAATTCCGAATGCAAATATATTCACTTGGGAACAAGCAATAAGTTATGCAGAAGGATTAACTATAGGTTCAATTTCTGATTGGCGATTGCCAAACATTAAAGAATTGCAATCGATAAACAATGAATTGGCCACAAACCCATCTGTTTTTAGTCCTTATTTTTCAAGTGTAGGGGTTCATAATTATTGGTCTTCAACAACACTTCCGAACCAAGCTTTAAGTGCATGGTATTGGAGTACAACTTTTGGAATTACAACTTACAGTGTCAAAACAGGTGCAAATTATGTAATTTGCGTAAGAGGAAATCCTTCCCTTTCATTAAATACTATTGAACCTCATACTTCAATAAAGATTCATCCAAATCCAACTTCTGATTTAGTTTCCATTTCATTTCCAAGCTACACAACTTCAGCAAAAATTGAAATCGTCGATGCGATGGGAAAAATAGTTCTAAGCAAAGAAATTGTCGTCAATTCTAACGAATACTTATTAGACACGGAAGGAATTTCAGGGGGAATCTATTATTTATCAATCATAAATGGAAATAATACGAATACGTATAAAATCATAAAGAAAAAATAATGAAAAAAATAGTTTTACTGTTATTTCTATTGGTAATTAGTCATTCCAATTTTGCGCAACAACACAATGTAATTTTTGTTATTGCAGATGATATTGGTGCCGATTATTGCGGATTTTATTCCAATTATACGCTATATAACCCCATCCTTGACACCATTGCAATGCCAAATGTTAGGCGTTTACTAAGTAGAGGAGTTCGATTTAAAAATGCGTGGTCAAATCCAGTGTGCTCGCCTACTCGTGCCGGGATGATGACGGGAAGGTATAGCTTTAGAACAGGAGTTGGAAATGCAATTGGAGGTGGCACTACATCGGTATTGAATACCAATGAAATTAGTATTCCACAATTATTAAATGTGTATTCTCCAAATGGAATTTCAAAAGCATTAATTGGAAAATGGCATTTACAATTGCCCTCGGTCGCTAATTATAGCAATCCAAATATAATGGGGTTTAACCACTACGAAGGAAATCTATCGGGTGGAATTAACGATTATTTCGATTGGCAAAAAATTACCAATGGAGTCGCCTCTACCAATACAAATTACGCTACAACAGAGGTGGTAAACAATTCTATTTCTTGGATTTCAGCACAGCCAACTACAAAGCCGTTCTTTCTTTGGATGGCGTTCAACGCGCCACACAGTCCCTTTCATTTACCACCAGCTGGAATGTATTCGGATACCACTTTGAGTGGAACAGCAGCAGATATTTCGGCTAATCCAAAAAAATATTATAAAGCTATGGTTCAAGCCATGGATCGTGAACTAGGTCGTTTATTTGATTATTTACAAAGTAGTGGAAAATGGGCAAATACAGACATCGTTTTTATTGGGGATAATGGAGATGATCCTGCAATTAATCAAGGTTCTGGAAGTGCAAAAGGGAGTGTATATCAGAAAGGGGTAAGTGTGCCTTTTATTATTTCAGGGCCAACAGTTGTAAATCCAAACAGAAGTAGTGATGCGCTTGTTAACACCGTCGATTTATTTGCAACAGCATTAGAGTTATTTGGATATTCCAACTGGCAATCGCAAATACCTTCAAATAGACCAGTAGATTCAAAAAGCTTAATGCCGATATTATTAAATACTGCTACAGCTGTTAGACCATGGGTATTTACAGAGGTTTTCAAAGATACTCCTACATCCGGAGATGGGAAAGCAATGAGAAATACGGAGTATAAATTGATAAAATTTGACGATGGTACAGAAAAATTTTTCAATTTAACGACGAATCCAACAGAAACGATAAATCAAAATTTACTTCTAGGAACTTTAACTACTACACAAATTACCAATTACAATTATTTGTGTACTGAAATGACAAATTTAGTTGGAGGAACTTCGTTTTGTAACGCTTTAGGAGTAAATAATGTCGAAACACAAATAAATGTAAGTCCAAACCCATTTCATAATTTTATTAGCATAAAATCGGGTTCAGGCAATGAGAATTACAAACTGTATTCTAATTTAGGCCAACTTATTTACGACGGAAAAGCAATTGAAAATCAAGATTTTTCTTCGTTAGCCAATGGAATTTATTTCTTAAAAATAATGGATAAATCTGCTTCAACTATCAAACTGATTAAAGAATAAATGATCTGGTTGGAATCAATATTAACTTATTTTCAACTAGGTTTCACACATGTTATTCCGTTAGGTTTTGATCATATTCTATTTATATTGACTTTGTTTTTTTTGAGTTCCAATATAAAAACGTTGCTAATTCAATGCTCCATTTTTACACTCGCACATAGTTTTTCATTGGCTTTAGCTGCATCAGGATTGATCATTCCTAATGCTAATATCGTAGAGCCATTAATTGCCTTATCTATTTTATTCACGGCAATTGAAAACATCGTTCACAACAAAATAAACCCATGGAGATTGGTTTTAATATTTGGGTTCGGATTAATCCACGGATTAGGATTTGCAAAAGCGCTAAATGAAATTGGAATGCCAAAAAATCAATTTTTTAGTTCGCTTTTGTCATTTAATATTGGAGTTGAAATGGGTCAAGTTACCATAATAGTAGCGGCCTATTTTATAATCAGTAAGTGGTTTAGTAAAAAGATTTGGTATAAAGAAAGGGTTGTTTATCCAATTTCTTCGGTTATTGCATGTATCGCTTTATATTGGGTAATTGAAAGAATTTTATTTACAAATTAGTTTTTTACAATTAACAATGGGATGCCAATTTTATGGCGCAATTTATCTACTGTAGTTCCGAAAAGTAGGTCTTTAAATCCCGTGTGTCCATGGGTTCCCATTACTAAAACATCAAAATTACCTTCATTTATAATTTTTGGAATTACAGAATTTGGTTTTCCAAACCCTAATTTAGTTGTTACTTTGAAACCTTTATTAGTCAACATTTCTTGGTATTCTTTCAATAATTTTTCATCTATTAAAGTTTCATGGTCATCAATGTTTTCTCCATAAACCAAGGCGCCAACGGTTTCAACTATATGAATTAAAGTGTAATTAGCTTGTATTCCACCAAGTTCAAAAGCGCTATTTATAGCAATTTCATCTGCATCTGTAAAGTCAACTGACACGGCAATATTCTTTTTACTATACGTTTCGGAAGTCTTGAATTTTAAAACTAAATTGTGAGGAGAATGGTTTTCAATATTGTTTTTTGTTTTTGTAAAAAACGGTTGGAAAACAATGTAAAGTAATAAAATCAAAAAGCCAACCGCCAACGGAACCACTGTTAACCATAAAAAAATAGGATTTTCCGATATTTCAATCCAACCTTGAATTTCGTTGAAAACCAATTTTGCATTCAGCGAAACTATAATTGTAGCCACTAGCCATGCAGCAATTTGAGTGATTTTAGAAATTTGAAAATCTTTCATTTTTGATTTATCACTAACAAAATGAATCAGTGGGATAATAGCAAAACCCAATTGCAAACTCAAAATTACCTGACTCAAAATCAGCATTTTTCCGGTTACGCTTTCGCCAAAAATAGAAATTACAATCACGGCTGGTACAATGGCTATCAATCGCGTTATAATGCGTCGAACCCAAGGTTGAATCCGTAAATTCAAATACCCTTCCATAATAATTTGACCCGCTAAAGTTCCTGTAATTGTTGAACTTTGTCCTGCGGCTATTAGCGCAATGGCGAATAATATAGGTGCCCATTGAGTGCCTAACATTGGTTCTAATAATCGGTGTGCATCTTGAATTTCGGCCACTTCGAACAAGCCATTTTTGTAAAAGGTAGCCGCTGCCAAAATTAAAATGGCTGCATTTACAAAAAAAGCCAAGTTCAAGGCAATCGTACTATCTATAAAATTATATTTCAATGCTTGTTTTATTCCAGCTTTGCTTCTGTCAAATTTTCGGGTTTGAACCAAAGAAGAATGCAAATATAAATTGTGGGGCATTACCGTAGCGCCAATAATTCCAATAGCAATGTAAAGTGCTTCTTCGCTCGGCAAACTCGGAATCAAACCTTTCAATATACTTCCAACTTCTGGTTGCGCAAAAATCATTTCGAAAACAAATGAAAACCCAATAATAGCAACCAAAGCAATAATAAACGCTTCCATTTTTCGAATGCCTTTATTGATTAGAAATAGCAATAAAAAAGTATCTAAAACAGTAATCAAAACCCCCTCCAAAAGCGGGATTCCAAAAAGCAAATTCAATCCAATTGCCATTCCCAAAACCTCAGCCAAATCGCACGCTGCAATTGCTATTTCGGCTAAAAAATAAAGTATATAATTAATGAATTTTGAATAGGTTTCTCTTGAGGCTTGCGCCAAATCGCGTTGGGTAACAATTCCTAAACGGGCGCTCAAACTTTGTAAAAGCAACGCCATAATGTTGCTCATTAATAAAACCCACAGCAAAGCATAACCAAACTGACTTCCGCCGGCCAAATCGGTTGCCCAATTTCCAGGATCCATGTAACCCACACTAATTAAATAAGCAGGGCCAAAAAAAGCAAGCAGTTTTCTAAATCCCGTTTTTTTATTTTGGGTAGCTACCGATTCATTAACTTCTTCGAGTGATTTGCTCATATTAAAATAATTAGTCCAAATATACGAAACGATTTAAAATATTAATTACTATTTATAAATCATAAAAAAAATTAAATCTAAATTGACTAATTTAGCAACTTTAGATCCTAATAAATGAAACATTACAATTACATATTTGCGGGTGCAGGTTTGTCGGCTTTAATGACGGTGTATAAAATGGTGAAATCGGGAAAATTCTCTGATAAAACCATTCTATTATTAGATGAGGACAATAAAAAAACAAACGATAGAACTTGGTGTTTTTGGGAAGAAAAAAGTGAAACTTGGGATACAATAGTTACTAAAAAATGGAATCCAGCAC
>CAIJFC010000099.1 GCA_903819815.1 uncultured Bacteroidota bacterium | reverse complement strand
TTTCTTGTTTTGGATTGAGCTTAAAATTAGAAATCAATTTTTCAATTGAACATAAAATTAGAGTTAAAGGCGTTCTGATTTCATGTGAAATATTGATAAAGAATTCCAATTTCGATTTATTGATTTTCTCCATCTGCTCATGATATTGTTTTTCTAATTGCTCTTTATTTTTTTTCTCAAGTCGTTTTTTAGTAATTGATGAAATTAATTTAATTAAAAAATAAAGCACGATTAAATAGAGGCAAAATGCCGGAAATGTTAACCAAAATAAAGGTTTAATTTCTATGGGTAATGAGGTATATTCTGAATCCAAATTTCCTTCATCATTTAATACTTTAATTTTAAAAGTATAATTTCCCGGTGGTAAATTTTTGTAATTCGCCGAATGAACATTGGCTGATGCCATTAACCAATTTTCATCAAATCCTTCCAGAATATAGGCGTATTTACAATTTTTTTGATTGTAGTAATTTGGAGATAGGAAGTTAATTTTTAAATTATTTTCGAAATGATTAAGTGTAAGGTTGTTAGAATCATTTTTAAGTATTCTATCATTTACATTTATACCATTGATAATAATATCACTAATATTTACGAGTTCATTGTAATTGGCCTGTTTTGTTTTATTGGGAGTAAAAGTAGAAATACCATCAATACCACCGAAATATAGCAATCCACTGGAATCGGAATAAGAAGAATGTTCTGTAAATTCATAGTTTTGAATACCGTCGTTTACATCATAAATTGTAGTCTTAAAATATTGATTTAATTTAACCAAACCTTTATTTGTACCTATCCAAATATTTCCTTGCTTGTCGGTTTCGATGGATTGAATTAAATTACTAGGAAGTCCGTCCCGAATTGTGAATTTTTTTATTTTTGAGGCTGCTCCATCTTTAGATAATTTAATTTGAAACAATCCTTTTTTTGTCCCTATCCAACCATAGTTTTTATTGTCAAGAAGTATGTCGCATATATAGTCATTAGTATCCAAACTATTTGGGTTTTGATTATAATGGGAAAAATTTTTAATGGTAAAATCGTTGTTTAATTTGGCTACAACGAGTCCTTTTGTTTGCGTTCCAATCCATAAAAAATTGTTTATGGGATCATATTTAACGATACGAACAAAATTTATGGAATTTAAAGAGGATGGGATCAAATTTTTATAGGTGACACGATTCACTAATTCAAAATCATTCGTTAAAGTAAAACTCATTAGATTATTATCCGTTCCTAGCCAGTAATGATTTTTGACATGCGCAATTGAAAAAACAATGGGATTGGTCTTATTGTTCGTGTTTAGTTTTTTAGTGATATAATTATTTTTTTCAAAGGTGACTACATATAAACCGTCAGAGGCACCTACTAGAATGTGTTTATTATCGATTTTGGATAATGCAAAAATCGATTTCCCGTTCAGTATTGACTTCACTATTGTTTGATTGGAAGTATTATAAATAAAAAGCCCTTCAAATAAAGTTCCAACCCATAAATTACCATAGTCATCTTTAATAATTGATCGGGTATTACTAACCGTTGAGTTGTTTTGATAATCTTTAATTTGATAGTTTTTAAATTTTAGTCCAGAATTATTTTGAAAAAACACACCATTTCCTAATGATCCAATCCAAAGGGTTTTATCTCGAGAAATAAAAATACTTTTAATTTTTCTAGTAGGTAAATCAATTGCGGTAATAGTTGAAGAGGAAAAATCATTATTCTTTAGGGCTTCTTTATTTATTTTAATAGCCCCGTTAGCGCGGGAAGTCACAATAAGATTGTTTTGATGATCTTGAATGATGTTGGCTATTCTAGAAAAATTGATGGCAGAATCCTTTTTTGGATAAATTTTAGTCGCTAAATAGTTTCCTTTATCTTGTTTTAAATGAAATAAACCATGGTTTTGAGTACCTATCCAAATATTTGAAAAGTTATCTTGAAAAAAAGCAGATATAGTAACATCCGCAGACTGTCCTATGCGGATTTTAGCTAAAATAATTATTTGATTACTACTGATTTTAGTTAAAATAACTTGGTTTTTATTGGTCAACCAATAGTTTCCATTTTTATCTTTTTTATGAATTTTTAAAGATTCAAGGTCTAAACTAGAAGGAATCTTATATCGAATACTCTTTTCGCAAATTGATTTTGTGTTTTCCTCCGTAAAAAATTCCTTTCCCGAATTGATACTCCAAAGTCCATTTTGACTAGTGAACATAATTTTACCATCAATTAATTTAATGGATTGTATGTTTTGACCAAAAAGACTGTTCTTAGGGTTGTATTTTTTTAAATTATAAAATTTATGTGTAATGGGATTATAAACAGTAAGGCCTTGTTCTGTTGCAATCCAAATATTACCAGCAAGATCCTGTGTAATTGAATTTATAGTATTGTCTGAAAGATCGTTGAAAGAATTAGACGCATAAAACGATCTAATATTCATACCATCATATCGGTTCAGCCCATAGTGAGTTCCAAACCACATATACCCATCTCTATCTTGAAATATTGCAGTTATGCCGTTTTGCGACAAACCTTGTTTGTTGTCTATGTTTTTAAAATTTACAATATAAGGCTGTATACCATATGAATAGATGAAAAAAAATAATGAGATTAGTAATGTTAGAATTCTTCGCATTTATTGTTTTTATTGGTAATGTTGTATGTCTTCAAACTAAAATGAACTTTTTCTGCGTGAGTATTTAGTTAATAATTCAAAGATAAATGTTTTTTTGATTTGTTGTTAACATTATTTTTTGGTACTCAATTAAGCATCAACATTATGGACTTTAAAAGTTGAAATGAAAAGCATCACTAATAAAATTCTGTAAGATAAATACGAAAGGAAGATTTTTTATTTATTGATTATAGCCAAGAATAAAATTAGCGCTATTTTA
>CAIJFC010000098.1 GCA_903819815.1 uncultured Bacteroidota bacterium | reverse complement strand
TTATTTCCAAATACTACATTATTGACATGATTATTATGGGCGTTACGTATTATTAAATCTTTAGTAATTGGAGTTTTATTTATATAAACGATACCATTCCAAGATAAAATTATAATACTCTTAGTATTATAACTGTACTTTAAACTTGAAAAATCACATTTATTATAGGTAAATTGGTTGATTTTTTTATGCTTTTTTAAGTCCCATGAAGATATTTTATTATTTCCTTCCAAAACATATAATACTTGACTTATTGAGTCTAAAGAAAAGGAGCTAACTGCTTCACTTGTTTTTATCTTTGTTGTGGTAATTCCTTTTCTTGAAATTTTAGAAAAACAAATTAATGAGTCAATGGCACCTGTAATAATTTCATTATTAAACCTGTTATACTCTAATGATGTAATTCTATTTGAATGTTCTTTTAAATTTTCTATTAATTTTCCAGTTCTTTTTTCCCAAATTTTACAAGTAAAATCGTCAGAACATGAGACTAAAAAATCAGTATTTTTAAGTTCAATTATTTTATTTATTTTTAACGTATGGCCAATAGGCATGACCATTTTTAAACCATCTTGACTAAAAATCAGTACCGAGAAAAATAGTAGATGAAATATACTTAGTAAAAATTTTAGCTTCATAATTTAAATTTATCTCACAAGCACAAACCCTGCCCATAAATCTGGTCGAGTTGGATATCTTTTACACATTTCTTTTTGAGCTTTTTCAAAAGAAACAATAGCATTTTGAGTTTTGGCAAGGTCTTCATAAAAAAGTGTCATTAACTGCATAGTTTCTTGATCGGGCACTTCCCATAAACTAACAATTATTTGCTCTACTCCAGCCAATTTAAAGGCTCTTTTAAGACCAAAAACGCCTTCGCCGCCCTCTATTTTACCAAGTCCCGTTTCACAAGCAGAGAGCACTACTAGTTTTGTTTTTTTAAGATTAAGTAAAGCAACCTGTGCACCGGTTAGAATCCCATCTTCTGCATCGGGGTTGCGCTTGGTAAATTCATCACTTCCTGTCCAAGCCCAATTGCCTCCTGCGAAAATTAAACCACAGCGTTTCATAGGGTCTGGATTATAAGATAAATTATATTTAATACTTGCATGGTCAATTGTTGCAGAAGTGCCTGTTGCATTTTTAAACGCAAAACCATGAGTTGCTATATGCAAAACCCCTTTTGCATTTTGATTTTCTAATTTTTCAATGTTTTCTTCTGTCGCATCGTTGTACCCTATCAATGCTGTATCCCAGCCATTTAATTTTAATGTTTTATTAATGGTTTCTACTTCTATCTTTGTGCCTTCTAGATAGGGTAAAGCACTTGTTGAATTAGCATCTCTTGAAGCTATCTGCTCTTTTTTTATACTATCAATTTTATTGCCTGGCAAATAATCATAATTCACTCCACCCACTAAAGTTATAGACTTTTCAACTTTTCCTATAGCTTTATCCTTTAGTCCCATGGCTAAATACCTTGTAGAAGTTAGTTGATGTAAGGTGTACCTATTCATTAAAAATTTAGCTTTAGGTTCAGAAGTAGTAATCTTTTGTTTGCTTATTTTATCAAAAGTCGCCACTTCACCTTCTCCTTTTTTTGAATATAATGCAGAAAAAGGAATCGTATTCAATAACCCTATAGGGCTGTAATAAATAGTTTTTATATTTTTAATATATTCTTCTAGTGGTGCCCAAACCAATGGATAGAAAGAACTAAATCCTTCTTTAGGATTAATTTTCTGTAATTGCTTTTCGGTACACAATTTAACTAGTATTGGATTTACATCAGTTTTTTTTATGATCAGTGCATTATAATGATATAATGAATCTTTTTCAGCTTTATATCGAACAAATTCAATAGCAGCCTCATCGTTTGATAAATTTTCTTGAACTTGCTTCCAAGTAATAGATAAGTTTTTCTTTTGTTGTGCATAATCGGACCACAATCGGGACAGTTTTGAATCTAAATCATTTGCTTCTGCATCTAATTTTTTGTATTGGTTAGCACTATCAGAGTCTTCTATTTTAGCCATTTTTTTTCTAATAACGGTTAATTGATTATATAATGTCTCAACCTCACTATTATAATTGGGACTTGCGATAGCATTGTCTTTTGTTAATTTGGCTTCTAGTAATTTTCCTTTAGTAATAATATTTGAGTTGTAACTTAGTCCGGAAATTTCCGGAAAATCCTCTACATATTGAATGGAAAATTGATCGATTGAGTTATAAAATCCCTTGTATTGTTTCCAAAATAGTTCAATTTGGCGGTCGGTAAGCCACTCAAAATTCGTGTTTATAAAATTATTTGAAATAATAAAACAATTGTTATAATAGGGCTCAGCGGATTTAAAATCACCCATATTAGAATACAAACTCCCAAGATTATATAAACTACTCGCATAATCTGGATGCTCTGCTCCTAAGGATTTTTTTCTGATATCTAATGCTTGTTTTAAATATGGTTGAGCGGCTTTGTAATCTCCCATATTATAATATAAAATCCCAAGGTTATCTAAAAAAATAGCATCGGGATGCTCTTCACCTAATAATTTCTTTCTGATGTCTAAGGCTTTTTTGTAATAGGGTTCAGCCGCTTTATAATCACCCATTTCAGAATACAAACTCCCTAAGTTATTCAAACAACTCGAATAGTTTGGATGCTCTTCGCCTAATGATTTCTTAATGATTTCTAATGCTTGATTATAATAAGGTTCAGCAACTTTGTAATCTTCTATGTTATAATACATAAGCCCAATGTTGTTCAAAGTACTCGCAAAGTCCGGATGTTCTTCACCCAAGGATTTCTTTCTAATATTTAAGGCTTGTTTAAAGTAGGGCTCTGCAGCA
>CAIJFC010000097.1 GCA_903819815.1 uncultured Bacteroidota bacterium | reverse complement strand
TTTACACTGTCGTATTTAGCGCTTGCTGAAACCATTTGTAAAAGGAACTGAGTAATTGATTTTAAAAAACGATCAGTAGAAATTATATCGTCTCCGTATGCCTTTTTAAATAAATTTTTATAAAAAAAACTACAATTATTAATTGTGGTTTTTTTATTAATACAATTATAAGGATTCAGGAATTATCAGTGTTTCTCCAAGTTTTATTAGATTTGATGTTTTATTATTGGCCTCTAAAATTGATGAAATGGAGCAATTGTATTTTTTTGAAATTTTCAATAATGTATCTCCTTTTTCAACCACATGTTTTATTTTTTTTGAAGACTTTGGCGTTTCACTTTTAATAGTTTTAGCTTTTTTGAATACAAGTATTTGATGATTAATTTCTGAAATTAACGAGTCTGTTTTTATCAAATTCGGGAATTTGTTATTAATTGCATTGAAAAAGGACAAACTAAAAAGATTGCCTTGAAGTTGGTATCCAGATTTTACAAAATGTAGTTTATCATTATTTGCAAGCCCATTTTTATGCCATTGAATCATCGAATTTTCACCTCCCATTACCGTGTTTAAATCCCATAAAGCGGCATTGTTTTTATTAGCAATTTCTCGCTGTGTGTTGTTTATCTCTTTCGTAAAAGCAGGATGTTGATTATTACTTCTAGTGTCTGGTGTTGTTGTAAAAAGAAATTCTGTTTCAGGTAATTCTTTTTTAATTTTTGAAAGAAAAATCTCAATTTCATTTTTATATAAAACGGAATCAAAATTTCTAATATAAGATTCATTTGATCCATAGGAGATAATTATCAAATTTGGTTTTAACGCAACTAATTGCTCAATTAGTAAAGGCGAATATTTGATCATTTGTAAAAATTGGGCTCCAACAACACCACATTCATGGTATTGAACACCACGATTTTGATCACTTTCAAAGAATATTCCATGAAAATTAAATTCACTTTGTGAGTCGTTTTCTTGTATTAATTTAAAACTAAAATCGGAAGTTCCTAATGACGCATTTATAGATGATAAGTCAAAGTTTGAAGATATGTTTTCTGTAAGAATTAAATTACCAGAATTTGTATTATTTAACTTAATTTGAAAGTTATTCTTACCGTGAAAAATCTTTACTTTTTTAACATTAATACTTTTATGCAAAGTTGTTTCGGGTGAGTAATTAAAAGAAAATCTGGATAATGTGTCTTTTGTTCGGAGTCCATATCCTTTTAGGCCGATCTCAATTTTATTGGGTGAGGAAGTGATATTGTTAAACTCCCAAGACCCCATAAATTGAGATTTTAAATTTCTAGGCCCAACACTTTTACATGCTGAATAAGGGAACAAAATACCATCTCCACAATCTCCAAATTCATTTTGTAAATTAAGTTTGAATTTCCCTGAAAAATGCCCCATTTGAATATGAGAATCACCTAAATGTACCACCACTAAATTAGAATTATCTCCCTCTTTAATAGTTTTAAGTTTTTTAAAAGTTCTTTCAAGTCCTTTTGGGTTTTCAATTATGTTATTTTGTAAACTGATTGGATTGGAATTGATACTATCCGAAATTTGAGTTTGAGAATTCATACTGATGTTGCAAAACAAAAGCATAATTAGTAAATAAAAGTTGTTATTTGGTTTTTTCATTATTAGAATTGAAAGTATATAAAGGGTTGAATAGAAGATGATTTAACTTGTAAAAACAGCTGAATCAATATTCCTAAAATTACAAATTTTGTAATTATATTGGCATCATAAAATTGTTTTTTAACGAATTCTTTAATAGTATTTGGTAATAAGGTTAATGTGTATCCGATCAATAAAAAATAAATTAGTAAAGTATTTGAAAAATAGATCGCTGAAAAATACTTAAAATCGATATCCGTAAAAATTTTATTGTAAATAAAGATAGTTTCCTCGATTGATCCTGCTCTAAATGGAATCCACAGTAAAGAAACGCAAATAAAAGTAAATAACCATGATACAAAATTAAATATAGGGTTATCAATTTTTTTAGGAAATTTCAAAAGAAATATTTTGTGAAGAATCAATAATATCCCATGTCCAGCACCCCAAAATATAAATTTCCAATTTGCTCCGTGCCAAAAACCACCGATGAGCATCGTTAATAATAGAAAAAGCATTTGTAGGCTAAAACCTTTTTTATTTCCTCCAAATGGAATATAAACATAATCACGCAACCAAGAAGAAAGTGAAATGTGCCAACGGTGCCAAAAATTGGTAATATTTAAGGATTTGTATGGCGAATCGAAGTTAACACATAAACGGAAACCTAATAAAAGCGCTATTCCAATTGCCATATCAGTATAACCACTAAAATCACAAAATATTTGCAAAGTATAACAAAGCGAAGAAATCAAGTGTTCAGCACCAGAAAATCCATCTGGAGTTGAAAATACAGAATCGGCGTATTGAGCTATAAAATCGGCTATAATCGCTTTTTTTATAAACCCTTTTGTAATTAGATAAAATGCTTCGTTAATATTGCCTTTATTAAGTTTTGTTGGCTTTTTTATTTGAGGTAAAAAGTCTTTCGCTCTTACTATAGGACCTGCTACTAAATGAGGAAAAAACGTCATGTACAACATGTAGTTTATAAATCCGCTAGGTTGTATTTTATTTTGATAAACGTCAACTAAGTAACTGATTGATTGGAATGTATAAAATGATATACCTATTGGTAATATAAAATCTGAAAGAATATAATTGGTGTGTGTTAAATAGGAAATGTTCTCTAAAAAGAAATTACTATATTTAAAATAAACTAAAAAAGAAAGGCTGAAAAGAATACCAAAAATTAGAATTAGTTTTTTTAGCTTAGTTTTTTTACAATTATGAATCCATTTTGAAAAAATATAATCGGCCGATAATGAAGTTATTAGCAATATTAAGAACATTCCGCTAGCTTTATAATAAAAATAAAATCCAAAAATAATTAGTGCAATATTTCTAACTTTTTGATTTTGATAAATAAAAGAATAGGCTATTAAAAATAAAGAAAATAGTAACAAGAAAACCCCCGTATGAAATAAAAGAGGTTCAGAAGGATTGTGAATAAAGATGTTAGTCCATTCCATTAATAAAAACTATTTTTCTTGATTGATAATTAACAAAGGGGAGTTTTTAATCTTCCTAATGGTGTCTTTTTTTATGCTTAAATTCAATCCGTCGTTGTTAAGTTTTGTAACTTGAACTGCCACGCTATCAAACCAAATTCTAGCGGCACTGCGTGATGGATGTCTCTTGTCTTTTGCTCGATCTAATTTTAATTTTTGAGATGGATAAAAAAACGATCCGTTTAATTGTCCCAAAAGGTTACAAATTCCTTTATCTTGTTTCCAAGCTGCTGGTCCAATCCAATAATATCGAATACCTAATTTTTTAACCTTAGAAATGATATTTTTAATATACTGGCTTCTATTGTCCAAATCGTTAACAAACAGTTCGTTAAGCCCTAAAGCTATAAACAAATAGGTAGGTTTATACTTCTTTATATAATAACTAAGAGTATCCGATTCACTCCAATTTTTTGTAGAAGATCCATACCACAATGCTGAAGCTATTAATTCGTGGTTGTTGGATTCACAATAATCATAAACTGGGCTTCTTAAACCTTCTAATTGAGAGTCACCAATAAGCAAAACACGTTCTTTGCCAGAAGTAATTTTAATTGTATCAATTGATGAATTAGTTTTATTGGATAGCTTGTTTTTTTTCGTAGGTAAAACGCTATCTTTCTCTTCAGATTTGAAAGGAGTTGTTGCTTTTTTTAATTCGATAGTAAGGGGTTCTTCGGAATTACTAAGAATAAAAAAAAAAGAAAATAAAATAAAAAAACCGATACCGATTAATAAAAAATTATTTTTTGAGGGTTTACCCATATTCTTAAATTAGTACCGCAAATATAAACAAAATTTGTTTTTTTAATTACTTTTAATTAATTAACCAAAAACGAATTAAATTGATATGAAAGTGGAATTATTTTTTTGTAATTACCCCGTTTTCATCAAGCAATATTTGAGATTCTGGAACATCAGATTTTGTGAGGTTGATTATTTCTTTTATGACTGTTTTGTCCTCGTCAATAACAGGGCCACCTTCACCAACTTGTTTTGTAGAATAAATAGTACCGGATAAAAATTCTCCTTTTTTATTTACAAAAAGCTTAATAATTGGTGCAATTCCACAAATTCCTTTAAGATTAAATCTTCCATAAGTAGCAAAATTCCCCATACTATAAGCAATGAATTTCCCTTTGTAAATGTCAATTGCGCGGGTTACATGCGGGCCATGACCAAAAACAATATCCGCACCCGCATCAATTACTGTTCGTGCAAATTGATATGGGTTACCTCTATTTTCTCCTAAAAATAGTTCATCAGAACGGGTTAAGTGGCTTTTTGAAGAACCCTCTGCACCGCCATGAAATGAAACAATTACAATATCGCATATTGAATTAAGTTGTTTAACGATTTTGGCAGCATTTTCACTGTCGTTAATATCTACTGTACCATTATTTGGTGCAAAAGCACAAAATCCATATTTTATTCCATTTTTTTCAAAGGTAGTGTAAGGATATTTTAATAATCCTGCATATTTAATACCAACTCCATCAAGCATTTTTACAGTGTTTTCCTTTCCAGTTTCGCCAAAATCACTAACGTGGTTATTTGCAATACTTAAAACATCAAAACCTGCCTCTTTAAAATAATTTACATAATGGTTTGGCATTTTAAATGCGTAACAAACAGCAGGATTTGTACAAGTTTTTACAGTTCCCGTCCCCGATAAAATAGCACCTTCAAGGTTTCCGAAAGAAATATCTGCATTTTCAATGATTTGTTTTACTGGGGTTAAGATGTTTTTTCCGTCTTCAGGTGGCAAATAACTTTCCGCAGGATAATTGGTTCCCAACATCATGTCGCCAACACCAATTATTGAAATAGTATCCTTTGAATTTACTTGAGATTTAGTAGTTTTTATATTTTTATCAGAAATAGATTGACCTTTACTGTTGTTAATTTTAGAAATAATTCCATTTTTAGAAATCATTCCAGTTAAAATTAATCCAACAGCTAAAAAACTAATTAGTACTATTTTTTTCATCTTTTTAAATATAAATTAATTCCTATTTATTAGTGATAACTTGGTTTTAACTGTCAAATATAGACAAAAATTAGTATTTAATGAATATTACAATAAAATCTACTTTGGATAATTAACAACCGTATTAATTCCTTCTTTTTTAATTTTGATATTATTGTATATTACAATTTGAATTAAAATAATAATCCCTTTTTTACTTACATTTGTAAAGATTTTAAATAAATCAAAAATTAAGATTTTCACTTTCACTGAAGTTAATTTTTATTTAATTGAAAATCAGTAAATTACAACACAATTTTACCTTTGCTCATGCAACACAACGTACTTATTTTAGATTTCGGATCGCAATACACACAATTAATTGCGAGAAGAGTTCGCGAGTTAAATATCTTTTGCGAAATTTTCCCTTATAATAATTTTCCAAGCGATTTATCAAGTTATAAAGCCGTAATTCTTGGCGGAAGCCCATTTTCTGTTCGTTCTGATGATGCGCCTCATCCTGATTTATCTCAAATTAGAGGAAAATTACCGATGCTAGCCGTTTGTTATGGAGCTCAATATTTGGCTCATTTTAGTGGAGGTGAAGTGGCGTCGTCAAATACTCGTGAATATGGCAGAGCCAATTTATCTTATATTAAAGATAATGAACTTTTCTTTGAAGGAATTTCTGAAAATTCTCAAGTTTGGATGAGCCATAGCGATAGTATAAAAGCATTGCCTAAAAACGGGGTAAAGTTAGCTAGCACCAATGATGTTGAATTTGCGGCGTATAAAATCGAAGGCGAAACAACCTATGCAATTCAATACCATCCAGAGGTTTTTCATTCTACAGATGGCAAATTAATGTTGGAGAATTTCTTGGTCAAAATTGCCGAAGTTCCGCAAACATTTACTCCCAACGCCTTTGTGGGTGAAATGGTATCAGAATTGAAAACGAAATTACAAAATGACAAAGTAGTTTTAGGACTTTCTGGCGGCGTAGATTCTACTGTTGCAGCTGTTTTATTGCATCAAGCGATTGGTAAAAACCTCTATTGTATTTTTGTTAATAATGGCTTATTACGAAAAAACGAATTTCAAAATGTATTGGATCAATACAAAGGAATGGGTCTAAATGTTAAGGGTGTAGATGCCTCAAAACGATTTTTAGACGCATTAGCCGGAATTGAAGATCCTGAATTAAAAAGAAAAGCCATTGGTAGAGTTTTCATAGAAGTTTTTGATGACGAATCGAACCAAATTGAAGACGTGAAATGGTTGGCTCAAGGAACTATTTATCCTGATGTAATTGAGTCCGTTTCTGTTAAGGGGCCTTCAGCAACTATAAAATCACACCATAATGTGGGTGGTTTACCAGATTACATGAAATTAAA
This sequence comes from uncultured Bacteroidota bacterium, assembly GCA_903819815.1. Taxonomy (GTDB): domain Bacteria; phylum Bacteroidota; class Bacteroidia; order Flavobacteriales; family Flavobacteriaceae; genus Flavobacterium. The sequence continues at coordinate 27,414 of CAIJFC010000097.1, read as the reverse complement.
AATTGTTGAACCGTTAAGAATGCTATTCAAAGATGAAGTTCGAAGAGTAGGAGCAACATTAGGAATTGATCAAGTGTTATTAGGACGCCATCCTTTTCCTGGGCCTGGACTGTCAATTCGTATTTTGGGCGATATTACACCCGAAAAAGTTCGTATCTTGCAAGAAGTTGATGCGGTGTTTATTGATGGTTTGAAATCGTGGGGATTGTATGATAAAGTTTGGCAAGCCGGCGCTATTTTACTACCTGTAAATAGTGTAGGTGTAATGGGAGATGAGCGTACTTATGAAAAAGTAGTTGCGCTTCGAGCCGTTGAATCTACTGATGGAATGACTGCCGACTGGGTACATTTACCATATGATTTCTTGATGAAGGTTTCCAATGATATTATCAATAAAGTTCCTGGCGTTAACCGAGTAGTTTATGATATTAGTTCGAAACCACCAGCAACAATTGAGTGGGAATAATTCATTTTTTTTAAAATAAAAATCATGTTTAAAAAAGTAATTTTTGTTTTCGTAGCTTTATTATCCTTTGTAGTAAATGGTCAAAATTTTACCAAGCACACCGTTGTTAAAGGAGAAACGGTAACTCAAATTGCTTTAAAATACCATTGTACTCCCTCCGAAATTTTTAATCTGAATCCGGATGCTCAAAACGGAATTCAACCGGATGCGGTGTTGATTATTCCAAATTCTAAATCTCAGGCTATATCGAATAACAATAGTTTACATTTAGTTGCTCCAAAAGAAACGCTTTATAGTATTTCAAAATTGTATTCTATTTCTACTGAAGATCTTCAAAATTCCAATCCAACTCTTCTAACTGATGGTTTAAAAGCGGGTCAAAATTTGGTTATCCCAAAAAAATCATTAACTAATTCAAATGCTGTCACAGTAGCAAAGCCACAAGATTATAAGCCACTTAAACCTTTAACTAAATCTAATTCTGGAGCTGCTAAAGAGTTAGTGCTTTTATTGCCTTTCAATGTTTCAAAAATAGAAAATGACTCCTTAAACACCGTTTCTTCAAGGCTTAATAAAGATAAATTTCTAAATATGACTTTGGATTTTTATTCTGGAGTATTAATGGCAATTGATTCAGCTAAAACAGTTGGATTAAAAATCAATATTAAAATTTATGATTCTGTAGAAACCAAAAACACTTCTTCAATTCCAAGTTTAGTCCAACAGAATAAATTTGAAAATACGGCTGCAATTATAGGTCCGTTTTATCAAAATAATGTAGATAATTTGTCACAATTACTTGGAGATAAATCAATTCCTATACTTTCTCCTTTGTCTAAGGAAAGAGGAAAATCGGGGGCTAATATTTACCAATCTATGCCTACCAATGAAGATTGTAGGGAAGCGATGATTAATTATATCAATAAAAATAACGGAAATCTAATAGCGCTAATTGATTCTAAAAAAGCGGTCTTAAAAGATTATTTGAAGACTAATAATTATAAAAATTCGATTGTTGGTTTAAATTCAGCAGGTTCGGTGGTCAAAGATAGTTTGAGGAAATTATTGGTTCGAAACAAAATGAATTACATTATTTTGGATTCTCAAAAAACAGGTTTTATTTTGGCTGCTACCAATGCGATGATGAGTCTAATGAACGATTACCAATTGCAAATGGTGATTATAGAACCGAATCCAACCTTGGATTTTCATGAAATTGATTTGAATCGTTTGGTTAAATTGAAAATGATGTATCCTTCAATTGTGAGAGAAAATTTATCACCTAAAGCGGAAATATTTAGAAATAAGTACAAGAAAATCAATAAGATATTCCCCAATCAATTTGCCATTAGAGGATTTGATTTGGCTTTCGACTCGATGATGCGATTGTCGCAAATAGAAGATTTTAAAACCGTTTCAGAAAATTATGCTACGGAGCAAATTGAAAATAAATTCAATTACAGTAAAAATCCGCTTGATATTTATAGTAATAAAGGGATTTACATTCTAAACTATGAATCGGATTTGACAATAAAACAAGCCACAGAATGACTTCAAAAATTACTTATTTAGGAGAATTACGCACGTCATCCGTTCATTTGCAATCGGAATCAGAAATTATTTCCGATGCCCCAATTGATAACAACGGAAAAGGAGAAGCGTTTTCACCTACAGATACAGTTGCCAATGGATTAGGGAGTTGTATGTTTACCGTAATGGGAATAAAAGCGCAAGACTTACAAATCGATTTATCCAATTCTACCGCAGAGATTACCAAAATTATGGCTGCCGATCCAAGAAGAATATCGGAGATTCACGTAGTTTTTAATTTTAATGTTGCTCCCGATGATAAAACCAAAACTATTTTAGAACGTACTGCAATGACTTGCCCAGTTTATTATAGTTTGCACCCCGATATCAAAAAGGTGATTACTTTTAATTGGAAATAAATTTTGGACAAGAACCAACAAAAATTAATCGATTTGGCGCATACCAAAATGCCTTTCGGCAAATACGAAGGCTATTATTTAATTGATATCCCCGAATATTATATCGTTTGGTACCGCAACAAAGGCTTTCCAAACGGTACTTTAGGTGAACAACTCCAATTGGTTTATGAATTAAAATTAAATGGGTTGGAAGATATGATTCGAAATATTAGGAAGAAGTATTGATTTTTTTGGTTAATTTAATTGATTTTAAATCCAACTATTTTTTTATTTCTAACGATTAAAATTGTCCTATTATCTAATTATTTTCGTACTTTTGCCAAGTTTTTTATACAACAACAACACACAATACAATGGCTCAAACGAAATATATTTTTGTTACTGGCGGAGTTACTTCCTCATTAGGAAAAGGAATTATCGCCGCTTCATTAGCAAAATTATTGCAAGCAAGAGGATATCGCACCACAATTCAAAAATTTGATCCTTATATCAATGTGGATCCAGGAACCCTTAACCCTTATGAACACGGAGAATGTTACGTTACTGATGATGGAGCAGAAACCGATTTGGATTTAGGGCATTACGAACGTTTTTTAAATGTTCCCACTTCTCAATCTAATAATGTTACCACTGGTAGAGTGTACCTTTCTGTTATTGAAAAAGAACGTCGTGGTGAATTTTTAGGAAAAACAGTTCAGGTGGTTCCTCATATTACCAATGAAATTAAAGAAAGAATGCAATTGCTTGGTAACTCAGGTGATTTTGATATTGTAATTACTGAAATTGGTGGAACTGTTGGAGATATTGAATCGTTGCCCTACATTGAATCTGTTCGTCAATTGGTTTGGGAATTAGGCGAAAATAATGGACTTGTTATTCATTTAACATTGGTTCCTTATTTGGCTGCAGCTGGAGAATTAAAAACAAAACCAACACAACATTCCGTTAAAACTTTGATGGAAAGTGGTATAAAAGCGGATATTTTAGTTTGTAGAACGGAACACGAATTGTCGGAAGAATTAAGAAATAAATTGGCTTTATTTTGTAATGTAAAAAGAGAAGCCGTTATTCAATCTATTGATGCGTCAACGATTTATGAAGTGCCTATTTTGATGCTTGAAGAAGGACTTGATGTGGTTGCTTTGAAGAAATTAAATTTATCTGTAAAATCAAACCCAGATTTAGTCAATTGGAATACTTTTTTAAGCCGATTGAAAAATCCTAAACATACAGTTAATATTGGATTAGTAGGAAAATACGTAGAATTACAAGATTCTTACAAATCGATATTAGAAGCTTTCATTCATGCTGGCGCTGCCAATGAAACGAAAGTAAACATGATTTCAATTCACTCCGAATATTTAGATTCTGAAAATGCATCCGAGAAATTGAAAGGTTTAGATGGAATTTTAGTTGCACCCGGTTTTGGAGGTCGTGGAATTGAAGGAAAAATTGAAACGGTAAAATTTGCCAGAGAGAATAAAATTCCTTTTTTAGGAATATGTTTGGGTATGCAAATGGCGGTTATTGAATTTTCTAGATCTGTTTTAGGACATTCTGACGCCAATTCAACTGAGATGAACGAAAACACAACTAATCCAGTGATCGATTTAATGGAAGAACAAAAAACCATTACCGATAAAGGAGGAACGATGCGTTTGGGCGCTTGGAAGTGTGACATTAAAGAAAATACATTGGCACATAAAATATACGGAAAAACCAGTATTTTTGAACGCCACCGTCATCGTTATGAATTTAATGGTGATTATTTACAAGCGCTAGAAAATGCAGGTTTAAAAGCTTCAGGAGTAAACCCTGATACCGGTTTGGTAGAAATTGTTGAGATTGATAACCACCCATTTTTTATCGGTGTTCAATACCATCCAGAATATAAAAGTACAGTAGACAATCCGCATCCTCTTTTTGTGAGTTTTGTTGCAGCTACTGTTAAATCAAAATAAAATAGTATTTTCGAATAAGATATCGACTTTAATAAAAGTAAAATGGAAGAAAAAAAATTAGATTTAAATTCAATAATTGGCTTCGTATTAATTTTTGGAATTTTGATTTGGATGATGTATCAAAATCAACCTTCAAAAGAACAATTGGCTGCTGAAAAGGCAAAAAATGAAAAATCAACTGCTGTAACTCCAAAGACTGTTAAACAAGAAAATATTGTAATTAATCCAACAGATACTTCTTCGGCTAATGCAGTTCAAATTGATAAGTTAAAAAAATCTTTAGGAAGTTTTGCTTATTCGGCTACTTTACCTTCTACAAAGAATACTATTACAACCCTTGAAAATGAATATGTTCGTATTAAAATTTCTAATAAAGGGGGTTATATAGTTGAAGCTGTTTTAAAGAACTTTGAAAAATTTAAAAAAGGTTCTGGACAATTGGTTGAATTAATTAAGGATAATAATTCTCAATTAAATATCCAACTTTTAACCAATGACAATCATACTTTAAATACTAAAGATTTATTTTTTGAGCCTACATTAACTAAAGTTGGTGATAAACAAATTCTTACCATGCGTTTAAAAGCAGGTCCTAATGAGTTTTTAGAATACCAATATGAGTTAAAACCAAACGATTATATGGTTGGTTTTAATTTGCGTTCTCAAGGATTAAATAAAGTATTAAACACCTCAAAACCCCTTGATTTAGAATGGGATTTGAAAACTTATAAAATCGAGAAAAGTGCCTCTTATGAAAACAGATATACTTTATTAAATTATGAATATGGTGAGGAGAAATTTAATAATGTAAGTGATGGAGAAAACCAAGAAGAAACCCTTGAAAATGTTAAATACATTGCTTACAAACAACATTTCTTCGCTTCTATTTTAATGACTGAAACGCCATTTTCGAAAGCAGTTTTAAAGTCAAATAAATTAGTGATTGATGAAAATAAAGATACTATTTTCGTTAAGCAATTCAATTCTAAAATGCCGTTGGCTTTTACAAATGGGGAAGTGAACTATAAAATGAGTTGGTATTTTGGACCATCAGATTATAAAACTTTAAAGAATTATAATAAAAATATTGAAAAGATTATTCCACTGGGTTGGGGTATTTTTGGATGGATTAATAAGTTTATTTTCATTCCTTTATTTGGGTTTTTAAGTTCTTATATAGCTTATGGAATTGCGATTATCATCTTTACCATTATCATTAAAATTGCAATGTCACCGATTACTTACAAATCATTTTTGTCTCAAGCTAAAATGAAAGTGCTGCGTCCTGAAATTGCAGAATTGAATGAAAAATTTAAAAAAGAACCTGCTAAAAAACAACAAGAAACAATGAAGTTATACAATAAAGCCGGAGTAAATCCAATGGCTGGTTGTATTCCAGCTTTGATTCAGTTGCCGTTTATGTATGCTTCATTTCAGTTTTTCCCATCAGCATTTGAATTAAGACAAAAGAGTTTCCTTTGGGCCGATGATTTGTCTTCATTTGATGAAATTATGAAATTGCCATTCCACATTCCTTTGTATGGAAGTCATATTAGTTTGTTTCCAATTTTAGCCGCTATTGCTATTTTCTTTTATATGAAAATGACTTCTGGCGATCAACAAATGGCAGCTCCAACTCAAGAAGGCATGCCGGATATGGCTAAATTGATGAAAATCATGATTTACGTTTCGCCATTAATGATGTTAATTTTCTTTAATACTTATGGGGCAGGGCTTAGTTTGTATAACTTTATATCCAATTTAATTACAATTGGAATTATGTTAGTTATCAAGAATTACATCGTTGATAATGATAAAATTAATGCACAAATTCAAGAGAACAAATTGAAAGAGCCTAAAAAGCAGAGTAAGTTCCAAAGAAAAATGCAAGAAATTATGGAACAAGCTGAAGCTCAAAAAGCACAGCAAAAAAAGAAATAATTTTAAAGCACTCCTAGAGTGCTTTTTTAATAAACAGACTATTTTTATAATATTTATTAAAAGATTTAGTTTTATAGAATAAAGTAAAATATATGAAACAGTTATTTAAAATAGTATTTCTAATTTTTTCAATATCGATATTTTCACAAACAGATAGTAATAAATTAGATGCCAATGGTAAGAAAGTTGGTTTTTGGAAAGGTGTTTTTGAAGATACCAAACGCCCAAGATATGAAGGTACTTTTGATCATGATAAAGAAGTAGGCCTATTTAAATTTTTTGACAATACAAAAGAATCTAATTTAATAGCTACAAGAGAATTCAATTCCAAAGACAATTCAGCCTATACTATTTTTTATGATTCTAATAAAAATAAAATAAGCGAAGGAAAGGTTCTCAATAAGTTATATGAAGGTTTGTGGATTTATTACCACAAGGGATCATCAGTAATTATGACTTCTGAAAATTATAAAAATGGGAAGTTAGATGGAGCAAAAACCATTAATTTTAAATCGGGTAAAGTTGCCGAAATTTCTAATTATAAAAATGGCCTTCTTGAAGGTATTTATATAAAAAATGATGAAAGTGGAGTAGCTTTGGAAGAATCATTTTATGTAAATGGCGAATTAAATGGCATCACAACTTATAGAGCTCCAGACGGATTAGTTGTTGCTAAAGGGAAGTTTAGAAAAGGAATTAAAGTGGGTATTTGGCAATTTTTTGAAAATGGAAAATTAGAAAGTGAAGACAATTTTGATCAACCAAATAGAATTAAATCAAAGCGTAAAAAATAATATTCGAATAATTCAATAAAGAAGATGAAACGAGTTGTAGTTGGACTTTCCGGCGGTGTTGATTCTAGTGTTGCGGCCTATTTGTTGCAACAACAGGGCTATGAAGTCATTGGACTTTTCATGAAAAATTGGCACGATGACTCGGTTACCATTTCCAATGAATGTCCGTGGTTAGAAGACAGTAACGACGCTTTATTGGTAGCTGAAAAATTGGGTATTCCATTTCAAACGGTTGATTTAAGCGAACAATACAAAGAAAAAATCGTTGATTATATGTTCAACGAATATGAAAAAGGGAGAACTCCAAATCCTGATGTACTTTGTAATCGCGAAATAAAATTTGATGTATTCATGAAAATCGCAATCAATTTAGGTGCTGATTATGTAGCTACCGGACATTATTGTAGAAAAGGTGAAATCGATAATAATGGCAATAAAGTATATCAATTGCTTGCGGGTGTGGATACTAATAAAGATCAGTCTTATTTTTTATGCCAATTATCACAAGAACAGTTGGCTAAATCTTTATTTCCAATTGGCGAATTAACGAAGCCTGAAGTTCGTGAAATTGCTGCTCAAATGGATTTAATTACCGCAGATAAGAAAGATTCCCAAGGTTTGTGTTTCATCGGAAAAGTTAGATTACCTGAATTTTTACAGCAAAAATTAGATAAGAAAGAAGGATTGATTGTTCAAATTGAAGCTCAAGATCCAATTTATTGTCAAAATCCAATTGAATTTATATCTCAAGAAGAAAAATTAGCATTTGAATCTCAAACTTTATCGTATCAACCAAAAATGGGGAAAGTAGTGGGTAAACATCAAGGCGCCCATTTTTTTACTATTGGTCAACGCAAAGGATTGAATGTTGGAGGAACGAAAGAACCGTTATTTATAATCGCTACCAATGTTGAAACCAATACTATTTATACTGGTTTAGGTAGCGAACATCCAGGATTGTTTAAGAAGGCTTTATTTATTCAAAAATCGGAAGTGCATTGGATTAGAGAAGATTTAGCTATTGCAAATGGAGAAAAAATGGAGGTTATGGCTCGAATTCGTTACCGTCAACCTTTACAAAAAGCAACCTTACATCAATTTGAAACTGGCTTGTTCGTTGAATTTAACGAACTACAATCGGCGATTACTGAAGGACAATTCGTAGCTTGGTATATAAAGGATGAATTAGTTGGTTCGGGAGTTATTTCTTAAATTTGTAATATAGATTTATAGCAAATGAAAAAAACAGTATTGATTATTGTCTTATTAATATCAGCTTTTGGCTTTTCGCAAGAAGAAGCTTGGGTGTATTTTAAAGACAAACCAAATAGTCAATATTATTTATCCAATCCACTTCAAATGCTTTCTCAAAGAGCATTAAACAGAAGAGCAATTCAGAATATTCCATTGGATCTAAAAGACGTTCCTATTCATCAACCTTATATTGATCAGATAACTGCTACACAAGGAATCACTGTAAAAGCCAGTTCAAAGTGGATGAATTGTTTGCATGTTCGCGGTACTCAAGCTGTAATTCAATCTTTAAGATTACTTTCATTTGTAGATTTTATTTCATTTGCAAATACTACTTTAAATAGAACTGGAAAATTATCGAATTCATCCAATTATTCAGCTGTAAATAAAGTATTAGAAACTCAAGTTATTTATAATTATGGTACCTCTGGGAACCAAATTCAAATGCTAAATGGTAACTATTTGCACCAGCAAAATTATACTGGAACTGGAAAAGTGATTGCTGTTTTGGATGCTGGGTTTCCGGGTGTTGATAGTGCTACTCCTTTTCAAAGGTTAAGGGACAACAATCAAATTTTGGGCGGATATAATTTTGTAGATAGAAGTACTAATTTTTATGCAATGAATTCGCACGGAACACTAGTGCTTTCAACTATGGGTGGATATGTTGACAATCAATTAGTTGGAACTGCTCCTGATGCCTCTTATTATTTATTTGTAACTGAAGACAGTACTTCTGAGACTCCTTTAGAAGAATCTCTTTGGGTGGAAGCTGCTGAAATGGCTGACAAGTTTGGTGCTGATGTGATTAATTCTTCGTTGGGCTATTTTGACTTTGATAATCCAAATTATAGCTATGCTTATAATAATATGAATGGCACAACTGCTTTTTGTTCTCGTGGTGCAAATATTGCTTTCACACGAGGAATGATAGTCGTAGTTTCGGCTGGAAATTCTGGAAACACGAGTAATCCTAATATTAGCGCTCCTGCAGATGCTATCAATGCATTTACGGTTGGTGCGGTTAATTCAGCAAGAAATTATGCCAGTTTTAGTTCTATAGGTCCTTCATTTGATGGTAGAACAAAGCCCGATGTTATGGCGCAAGGTCAATCGGCAGTGGTTGCAACTCCTTCAGGAACAGTGGCTACTAATAGTGGTACTTCATTTTCAGGACCAATAATAGCGGGAATGGTAGCAAGTTTTTGGCAAGCTTTTCCAAATTTGACAAATGCTAGAATTGTTCAGTTAATTAAAGAATCGTCAGATCGTTTTAGCAATCCAAATGCGCAATATGGTTATGGTATTCCAAATTTTCAATTGGCTTTAAATACTGCTTTAGCAAATAATCAATTTAGTACTGATGGATTTTCTGTTTATCCAAATCCTGTTAATGAGGAAGTTACATTTTCATTTCCTTCAAATGCTAATTCAAGAGAAATTAGTATTTACAATAATTTAGGACAAGAAATTGTGAGAATAAAAAGTGATAATCGGTTGGAAGTTATTTCATTACTTTCATTTGAATCGGGCATTTATTTTTATAAAATTGCTGCTGCAAATGAAATTTTGACTGGCAAAATAATAAAAAAATAGTTATTTGATATGAATAAAATCACTCAGCTTTTTAACATTCAATATCCCATTATTCAGGGAGGAATGATTTGGAATAGCGGTTATAAGCTAGCAAGTGCAGTTAGTAATGCAGGTGGTTTGGGTTTAATAGGAGCTGGATCAATGTATCCTGATGTTTTAAGAGAGCACATTCAAAAATGTAAATTAGCAACTGACAAACCTTTTGGGGTAAACGTACCTATGTTATATCCAAATATTGAAGAAATAATTACTATTATCATTGAAGAAGGGGTAAAAATTGTTTTTACATCTGCAGGAAATCCAACTACCTGGACTTCAATTTTGAAGCAAAATGGAATTACCGTTGTTCATGTGGTGAGCAGTTCAAAATTTGCCTTAAAAGCGCAAGAATCTGGTGTTGATGCTGTTGTAGCCGAAGGCTTTGAAGCGGGTGGACATAATGGGAGGGAAGAAACGACCACTTTCACACTTATTCCAATGGTAAAAAAACAACTTAACATTCCTTTAATTGCTGCTGGAGGAATTGCTACTGGTAGGGGAATGCTTGCTGCAATGGTATTAGGTGCTGATGGGGTGCAAGTAGGTTCACGGTTTGCGGCATCTATTGAATCATCCGCTCATGAGAATTTTAAAAACGCGATAATTAATTGTAAAGAAGGGGATACTCAGTTAACTTTAAAAGAATTGGCACCTGTTCGATTAATAAAGAATAAGTTTTATAATGATATTCAGGAATTGTATAAAACAAATCCATCTGTTGAAGATTTAAAGTCTTTATTAGGAAGAGCAAGAGCTAAAAAAGGTATGTTTGAAGGAGATTTAATTGAAGGCGAATTGGAAATTGGACAAATTTCGGGTTTATTTGAAGATATAAAATCTGCCAAAGATATTATAGATGAAATGATTCGTGATTTTGAAATTGCAAAAAATGAAATAAAAAATTGGTAATAAGTAGCATCATAAAAAATATGAAGAATATTAAAATAATATTTCTGTTTTTATTTCTGACAATTAGTGTTCAAAAAATAGAGGCACAAGTGTATAAATTTGTTGCGACAGGATTTAGTGTAATGGAAAAAGATGAAAAAGACAATTGGGGTAAATGGTCTGATTTTCAAACTACTAATATAGTAATTGCGTTGGATTTAGATAAAAAAAGAATTGTAGTTTATTCTAAAGAAATTCAGTTTTATAATATCGAAAAGTTTGAAGAAAAAATTGAAAACGACGACGATTTAATCTTTCCTTTTAGTTGCATAGATATTGTTGGAGAGCCCTTTAGAATTTCATTTATCACAAGAAAAAAACAAGAGTATAGAAAACAATTATACATCAATCAAAAAGACGTGATATTAGTTTATAATATCGTTAATTTCCCAGGTAAATTATAATAGCTATAATAAAATCCAATTATGAAAAATATTTTTTTAGTTTCTGCATTAATAATTAGTTCTTTTCTTTCTGCTCAAGAACGTCCTAAGTTAGTTGTTGGAATTGTTGTTGATCAGATGAAAATGGAATATTTATACCGTTATTCAGATGATTTCTCTTCTAATGGTTTCAAGAGATTAATGGATAATGGTTACACGTTTCATAACATGCATTTCAATTATATGCCAACTTATACAGGCCCCGGACATACTTCCATTTATACAGGTACTACCCCTTCCATTCATGGTATAGTAGGAAACGATTGGTTCAATCGCTCTACCGGAAAAGAAGTTTATTGCACGGACGATGCTTCAGTGCATATTCTTGGTGAGGGTAAACCAGAAGAGGGGGAAATGTCTCCAAAAAATTTACAAGCTACTACAATTACTGACGAACTTCGCCTACATACTAATTTTAAAGGTAAAGTTTTAGGGTTTAGTTTGAAAGATCGTGGGGCAATTTTACCAGCGGGACATTTTGCTAATTGGGCTTTTTGGTACAGTAATACGGGATCGTTTATTTCGAGTTCTTTTTATGGGGATAAACTTCCAGACTGGATTACAAAATTTAATAATGAAAAACATTACATGCCTTATATCAATAAAGGTTGGGATTTATTTAAACCAATGTCAACTTATAATGAGAGTTTACCCGATAACAATCCTTATGAAGGAAAATTGTATAAAAGTTTAGCACCCGTTTTTCCTTATAATTTAAAAGAAATGTACGAAAAAAATGATGCTGGAATAATTAGATCTACTCCTTTTGGGAATGACTTATTGGCAGAAATTGCAATGCAAGCCATTAACAGCGAAGAGTTAGGAAAAGATAACATCACTGATTTTTTAACAGTGTGTTTCTCATCAACAGATTATGTAGGACATTTAACGGGAACAAGATCGGTTGAAACGCAAGACACTTATCTTAGATTGGACAAAACAATAGCTGATTTTTTATCTTACCTTGATAAGAATGTTGGAAAAGATAATTATCTAATTTTTTTAACTGCAGATCATGCTGGTGCTGAAAATGTGAATTATCTGAAGGATAATAAATATGAAGTAAACAGTGTTGATACTAAAGAATTCGTAAAAGGGTTGTCAAAATTTTCTCAGGATACTTTTGGAGATAATTTGGTTTTAAACTACTCTAATTTTAATTTGTACCTAAATAGAGAGATTATTAAAAATAAAGGTTTGGATTTACCGAAAGTAAAACAATCTTTTAAAGAATATATGATGACTCTAGTCCAAATTAAAAGAGTTTATACCGAAGAAGAGATATTGGCTTCGACTGGAAATGATTTCTATTTGAATTTTATATCAAAAGGTTATGACCCAAATTCAAATGGTGATATTGTAATTCTTGAAAAACCAGGATATATAGAGTATAAAGGTACCGGAACATCTCATGGAACACCATACTCCTATGACACTCATGTGCCAGCACTTTTTTATGGTTGGAATGTTAAACATGGAGAAAGTCATGATAGAAAAGTAATAACCCAAATTATTCCTACGATTGCTCAAATGATTAAAATTCCATTTCCCAATGGAACGGAAGCTAATGTATTGCCAGAATTATTTAAATAATATTTATAAAGCAATTTGATTTTTAAGTAAATCTTCAAAGGTTTCTCGGGCTCTAATTAAGATGCCTTTTCCGTCTTTCCACAATGCCTCCGCTGGTTTGTATCTGGAATTGTAATTGGAAGCCATGGAGAAACAATAGGCTCCAGCATTTCTAAAACAAAGCAAGTCGCCTTCTTTTATTTCGGCAATTCGACGGTTATTGGCAAAAGTATCCGTTTCACAAATGTAACCTACTACAGTGTAAAATCGCTCTTTTCCCTTTGGGTTTGAAATATTTTCTATGTAATGCTGAGAACTATATAACATTGGACGAATTAAATGATTGAAACCGCTGTCAATCCCTGCAAAAACTGTAGAAGTGGTTTGCTTTACCACATTTACTTTCGCTAAAAAATACCCAGCTTCACTTACTAAAAATTTTCCTGGTTCAAATGCTAATGTCAACTCTCGGCCATAAGACGCTTCAAATGCTAAGAATCGTTTCGATAATTTTTTCCCTAATTCTTCAATATTGGTTTCAATATCGCCTTTATTGTAAGGCACTTTGAATCCACTTCCAAAATCTAAGAAGTCTAAAGTTTTGAAGTTATTGGCTGCTTCAAACAGAATTTCTGCAGCATAAAGAAATACTTCAATATCTAATATGTCAGAACCCGTGTGCATGTGGATTCCGTTGATGTGCATTTTAGTATTTTCTACAATTCTTAGAATATGAGGCATTTGATGAATTGAAATACCAAATTTACTGTCGATATGTCCTACAGATATATTTGAATTTCCACCAGCCATAACGTGAGGATTAATACGAATGCAAACAGGAATTTTGGGGTGTTTTGTTCCAAAATGTTCTAAAACCGAAAGATTATCAATGTTAATTTGAACTCCAAGCGCTGCAGCTTCTTCGATTTCTTCAAATGATACACCGTTCGGGGTATAAATAATTTGATGTGGTTTAAAACCTGCATACAATCCCAATTTAACTTCTTGAATTGAAACAGTATCTAGGTTGGATCCTATCGATTTAAGTAATTGTAAAACCGCAATATTTGACAAAGCCTTTACTGCATAGTTAATTCTTAATCTTGGCACTTTTGAAAAAGCATTATTTAATCGGTTAAATTGGGTTCTGATTTTTTCGGCATCGTAAACATATAAGGGACTTCCGAATTCCTCAGCTAACTTTACTAAATCTTGTGATTGCATGTTTATTTTTTTTGCAAATTTATTGCTCTTAACTACACTATCAAAGGATTTTTAGTTTATTAACAAATAATAACAATTTGTTATATTTGTAACATTTTATACTTTGATTGATTATTTGCTATCTGTTAATTGAGTTCAATTTTCAAAATCAAATAGGAATTTTATGATCAAAATTTCATTTTATCACCAATTAATTTCGAATTGAATTATTAAGAAAAAACATTTCGCTTTTAACTTGAATTGTTTTATTTTTGTGCACCCGAATCGTCGGGATCAAAAAGTAATATAACAATTATGGACATACACGAATACCAAGGGAAAGAAATATTGGCCAGCTATGGTGTAAAAATTCAACGTGGATATGTTGCAAGTAACCCTCAAGAAGCGGTTGCTGCAGCGAAACAATTAACAGCTGATACCGGAACAGGATGGCATGTAATCAAAGCGCAAGTTCACGCAGGTGGACGTGGAAAAGGTGGTGGAGTAAAGCTAGCTAAAAATTTAGAGCAAGTGGAAGAAATTGCTGGTCAAATTATTGGCATGCAATTGATTACACCTCAAACATCTGCTGAAGGAAAAACCGTTCACCAAGTTTTAGTTGCAGAAGATGTTTATTACCCAGGCGAATCTGAAACCTCAGAATTCTATATGTCTGTTTTATTAAATAGAGGTAACGGTCGTAATATGATTATGTATTCTACTGAAGGTGGAATGGATATTGAAGAAGTGGCAGAACACACGCCACATTTAATTTTCACCGAAGAAATCGATCCTACTGTTGGACTTCAAGCTTTCCAAGCAAGAAGAATTGCATTTAATTTAGGATTGTCTGGAAATGCATTTAAAGAAATGACTCAATTCGTAGCGTCTCTTTATAACGCTTACATTGGTTGCGATGCTTCCATGTTTGAAATTAATCCAGTATTAAAAACATCTGATAATAAAATAATCGCTGTTGATGCTAAAGTAAATTTAGATGACAATGCGTTATACCGTCAACCCGTTTATGCTGAATTCCGAGATGTTCGTGAAGAAAATCCAATCGAAGTGGAAGCTAAAGCTGCCGGTTTAAACTATGTTGATTTAGATGGAACGGTAGGTTGTATGGTAAATGGTGCAGGATTGGCAATGGCCACAATGGACTTAATTAAATATGCAGGTTTTGAACCAGCAAATTTCTTAGACGTTGGTGGAACTGCTGATGCTAAACGTGTAGAATTGGCTTTCAGAATTATTTTGAAAGATCCTAACGTAAAAGCAATTTTAATCAATATTTTTGGTGGAATTGTTCGTTGCGATAGAGTTGCTCAAGGAGTTGTTGATGCCTACAAAAACATGGGTGATGCAATTAAAGTGCCAATTATTGTTCGTTTACAAGGTACCAACGCCGTTATTGCTAAAGAATTAATTGACAATTCAGGAATGCCAATTTTATCAGCTGTAGAATTCCAAGAAGCAGCCGACCAAGTAAAAGCAGCACTTTCGTAATTATATACTATTCAAATTATAAAAAAAAATCCTAATCGTAAGATTAGGATTTTTTGTTTTTACCATTCTTGAAATAAACTTTTTCAACTACTTGAACTTTCGGAGTTGATTTATTTGGAGTATGCTTTTTAAAAGGCTTTTTAGCCGCAGGACTTTTTGAAGGACTTTGATCGCCTCTAGATTTATCAAAATCTTGTGTTCCTGAATTTACTTCTTTTTTATTTTTATTCAAAACATCAGAAGGGTTTTTCGGATTTTCCTTTGTTCCTCGCAAGTGCAAAACCAAAGCATTCAAGAAATTACGCAACACTTGGTCGCCACATTCCATATAATTTTCATGATCTTCGGCACGGAAAAAAGCACCTAATTCTGATTTTGAAATTCTAAAATCTACCAGTTCTAAGATTTCTACAATTTGATCATCCCGAAGCATTAATGCCACACGGAGTTTTTTCAGGATGTCGTTATTTGTCATTTTCATTGTAACTATTTTTTGCAAATATAATTATAAAGCGGCGTTAATAGTAATTAATGAAGTAAATAATCAAATTCATTATTTTGATGTCAACAATTTATCCTAAATTAGCGCTTCAATAAATAATGCTATTTAATTAAAATTAAAGATGACAAGAATTCAAGTTTTAAACGCAATCATAAAAAAGAAAAATGTACAAAATTACCTTGAAATAGGGGTGAACCGAGGGAAATGTCTCTTTAATATTGTAGGAACAAAAAAACGTTTTGGTGTAGATCCCTTTTTTAATTTTAGTTTGTGGAAAAAAGTTAGAGCTTGTATTTTAAATCCTCACACACTGAAAAATGATTATTTTGAAGTAACCAGTGATGCCTTTTTTGCAGAAAACAAAGCGCTTTTAGAAGCCAACATACTGGATTTAGCATTTATTGACGGACTTCATACCTACGAGCAATCGCTTTTGGATACTGTAAATACTCTTAAATACCTTGATGATAATGGTGTAATCGTTTTACACGATTGTAATCCTTTAGATGCATTGGCGGCGCATCCTGCCATTTCTATCGATCACGCTCGAAAAGAGTTGGAAAATCATAAAGATTGGAAAAACATTTGGAATGGTGACGTATGGAAAACAATCGTTTACATCAGAAAAAACCACCCCGAACTTTCGGCTTTTGTTTTAAACACCGATCATGGTTTGGGATTTGTTTTCAAAAAACCACAAGGGCAATTACCTGAAATCTTCAATACTATCGATTCTATTGACACTTTAGATTATGATTTCTTAGCAAAACACCGTGAAGATTTATTGGATCTAAAACCAGTTTCCTATTTTGAGTCGTTTCTTAAAACGCTCTAAATAGCCAACCATTTAAAAACGGTTACAAAGTTATCGCGCCATAATTTTTCATTATGCTGTCCGCCTTTAACTATTTTTTTACGAGTTAAATGCCTGCAACTGCAACGTATATCCGAAACTAAGTTTTCCATTTTGTTTACATCGGAAACCATGTCGGTACTTTCATTGTCGCCACACAAAAAGTAAATTTTAGATTCTAATTTTTTGGTGTTTTTTGTCAATTCAAATACTTCTGGATTGATCCAAAATGCCGGTGATAAAACGCCTGCTTTACCAAATACTTCAGGATATTTTAATACTGCATAATAGGAAATCAAACCTCCCAAAGAACTCCCCATAATTACGGTATTCAATTTATTGGGTTTGGTTCTATAGGTGGAATCTATTTTAGGTTTCAGTGTTTTCACAATAAACTCAAGGTAATTATCACCATTTCCGCCACCTCGTTTTTCATTTTTAAAAGGTGTTAATTCGTCAATTCTCTTTTCATTTCCGTGTTCAATTCCAACCACAATCACTTGGGCGTTCAAACTATCCAATTTTTCGTCAATATTCCATTCCCCAACATACGATGTTTCGGCATCAAATAGATTTTGTGCGTCGTGCATGTAAATTACAGGATATTTCTTTTTTGAAGTAGCATATTCATTCGGTAAATACAACCAAATTTTCTTGGTACAATTCAGCTGCGGCGCATCTATAGTAAAAGTAGATACATTTTTTGACGCCGTACTTTCTTGCGAAAATAAATTGTTTAGGGAGAATAATAGTATAAAAAGAAAAATTGCTTTACGATTCATAAATTTAATTTTAAGATCATCCCAACTGCTCCTGCAATTTCTTTATCACATCCCTTAATTTTGCGGCTTGCATGAAATCCAAGTCTTTTGCAGCTTTCTCCATCGCTTTGCGGTTTTCGCGAATGCGTTTTTCAATTTCCGCTTTCGGTAAATACTCTGTTTCTGGTTCTGCTGCAGTAGCCACTTCCAATCCCAATTCGTAATCCACTAATGGGTTTTTTGTAAAGGCACTTTCAATTTTCTTGTTCAATGCCATTGGAACTTGGTTGTTATCCGTATTGAAATTTATTTGCTTTGTACGGCGATAATTGGTTTCGTCAATCGTTTTTTGCATGCTTGCCGTAATTTTATCGGCATACATAATTGCTTTTCCATTCAAATTTCTTGCGGCACGACCTATGGTTTGCGTAAGCGATCGATGACTTCTCAAGAATCCTTCTTTATCGGCATCCAATATAGCAACCAGAGAAACTTCAGGTAAATCCAATCCTTCACGAAGTAAATTCACCCCAATTAAAACATCAAAAATTCCTTTTCGTAAATCCTGCATGATTTCAATTCTTTCCAAAGTGTCCACATCGGAGTGAATGTATCGGCAACGAATACTGACTTTCGTTAAATATTTAGCCAATTCTTCGGCCATTCTTTTAGTTAATGTGGTTACTAAAACGCGTTCGTCCAACTCGCAACGCAACTGGATTTCTTCAATCAAATCATCAATTTGATTCAAACTAGGGTGCACTTCTATAACCGGATCGAGCAAACCGGTAGGACGAATAATCTGTTCTACATAAACGCCGTCGCACTTTTGCAATTCATAATCGGCAGGAGTTGCAGAGACATAAATTACCTGATTTTGCATTGCTTCAAATTCCTCAAATTTCAACGGTCGGTTGTCCATTGCCGCTGGGAGTCGGAAACCATACTCAACTAAATTCTCTTTTCGACTTCTGTCACCACCATACATTGCATGAACTTGCGAAAGCGTAACGTGGCTTTCGTCCACCACCATCAAGAAATCTTTAGGGAAATAATCAATCAAACAGAACGGTCTAGTTCCAGGTTGGCGACCATCAAGGTAACGAGAATAATTCTCAATTCCTGAGCAATAACCGAGTTCACGAATCATCTCTAAGTCGAAATTGGTGCGTTCTTCCAAACGTTTTGCTTCGAGATGTTTGCCAATTTCTTTAAAATAGTCAACTTGTTTCACCAAATCTTGTTGGATTTCCCAAATGGCATTTTGCAACACATCTGGCGAAGTCACAAACATATTTGCTGGGTAAATCGTCAGTTTTTCAAACTTTTCAATTACCTGAGATGTTTTAATATCGAAACTTTCAATTTCTTCAATTTCATCACCAAAGAAGTGAATTCTATACGCATCATCAGCATAACTTGGATAAACTTCTACGGTATCGCCTTTAATTCTGAAATTTCCAGGAGTAAATTCAGCTTCTGTTCTTGAATACAAACTTTGTACTAATGTATGAAGGAATTTAGTTCGAGAAATTACTTGATCTTGCTCAATTGCAATTACATTTTTCTGAAATTCTACAGGATTTCCAATTCCATACAAACAAGAAACCGACGCCACAACCAATATATCTCGTCGCCCAGAAAGTAGGGAAGCGGTGGTACTCAAACGCATTTTCTCCAATTCCTCATTGATAGACAAATCTTTTTCAATAAAAACTCCCGTCACTGGCATAAAAGCTTCTGGCTGGTAATAATCATAGTAGGAAACAAAATATTCTACCGCATTATTTGGGAAAAACTTTTTGAATTCTGAATACAATTGGGCTGCAAGCGTTTTATTGTGTGCTAAAACTAAGGTTGGTCGTTGAATTTCTTCGATAACATTGGCTACAGTAAAAGTCTTTCCAGATCCAGTAACTCCAAGTAAAGTTTGAAATTTTTCTCCATCGGCAATTCCACGAGCCAATTTCTCAATAGCTTGAGGTTGGTCGCCTTTGGGATGGTAATCGGATACAACTTGGAATTTCATTTATAAATATGGAAAGGGTAAAAGGTTTAAAGTTTAAAGTTGGTTTGTACTATTAATAAAATTTTGGATTTCTACTGGTGTGCCGGACTCTAAGAATATAAATAGTATCACTCGTGATTTTATATGATATTCGGTATTTATAAATTTCAAATGCTCTTAAATTAGGATCTTTTGAATATTTCATTTCATCGGTTTCATATATTTCAGAATTTTTATTTAAAATTGAAACGGAATCCATTATGTTTTGAATCACTTTATCAGCAATTGAAACGCTTTTTGAACTTTCGAGAATATAAAAATAAATAGTTTCTAAATGATTTAGAGCGGTTTCAGTCCAAACTATCGTTTTTTCCATTCTTCAATTTTTTCTTCAACGTTTTTATGAGAATAGAGTTTGTTGTTTGCAATGTCTTCTTCGGCTTTTAAAATTTCGTAATTGTATTCTTCGTAATCGTTATGTGTCAAAGTACTATTTTTACTGTCTAAAATGATTTTTAGAGCCAATAAAAATTCAGCATCATCAATTTGTGAAATTTTAGAAATTAGAATATTTTTAAGTTCAGGAGTATTCATAAGTTTTTATTTCTATCAAATTTACAAAAAAATACAATCGAAGTAACTTAAAACTTCCAACTTTTTTGCTGTGCTTCACTCAAAAAAGTCCATGCTACAAAACGGCTTGTTTTTTGGCCTTGAGCCATTTCAATGGTTTTTACAGTAACTGCATTTACTTTTTGTAAGGTCTTGTAAATGCTTTTTAGATTTTCCTTTTTGGATACCAATGTGGTAAACCAAAAGCAATTCATCGGAAACTTAGCACTTTCATAAACCATTTGGGTTAAAAATCGAATTTCACCACCGTCGCACCACAATTCCATGTTTTGCCCTCCAAAGTTTAATAAGGTTTGATTGGATTTTATATTTTCTAGATTGTTGGTTTTTCTAATATTTGCTTTAGCAGCCTCCAACGCCGAAGCATGAAAGGGAGGGTTGCAAATAGTAAATGCAAATCTATCTTCGGGTGTAATAATACTCTTAAAAATAAAACGAGATTCTAATTGTAATTGCAAACTAATGAAATCAATTAATTTTTCATTTTGGCCGATAATTACTTTGCAGTTTTGAAGCGCTTTTTCATCAGTATCAGATCCCACAAAACTCCAGCCATAAGTGGTATTTCCAATAATAGGATAAATACAATTTGCTCCAATTCCGATGTCAAGTCCTTGGATAGTATCGCCTTCTGGAAGAATACCATTATTTGATTCTGTCAATAAATCAGCTATATAATGGATATAATCACCTCTTCCTGGTATTGGCGGACAAAGATAATCGGATGGAATGTCCCAATTCACTATGTCGTATTCCGAAATCAATAATGCTTTATTTAACAATTTAACAGCTTCAGCATTACTGAAATCGATGGTTTGGGTTTCGTATTGATTAATAAAAACAAAGTCGTTTAAATTGGGACAGCATTGAATTAATTGTTTAAAATCATAACCAAATCGATGTTTATTTCGAGGATGAAGATTGACTTTCTCGGTCGTGATTTGTGCTTTTTTCATGTAGGATAAATGTAAGAAATCTAAATTTGTAATTGTATTAATCAATACATTCCATAAGCAATAAATCGCCTGTTTCGTGTTCTATAACTACAATACCGTCTTTGTGAACAAAATTGCTACTTCCAGTTCTGTATCCCATAATTAAAGTGTCTTCTTTTAATGTATAATGCAAATTGGTAGAATGAATTCCCGAGACATTGCCTATAGGAATTAAAGAAATTGGTGTTTTTTCAGTGTACCATTTTTCAAATTTTCGAGGCAGAAGAAACACTTTGGAATGGTCGTCAATAATGACAATTTTTAGTTTGTCACGATAATTAACAATATTCGTAAGATTGGTAATCGTATGATCAGCACGTTTTCCTGTTGCCCAAACCACATTTACAGCGGGGATATTTCTAGCATGTAAATAATCAAATGCTTTTTCTAAATCGGTTTTATTTTGATCCGGAGTGTGGATAATTTCAATAGGGTAGTGGGTTACTTTATAATAATTGGCATCAAAGCCTCGATCAAAATCTCCCAACAAAACATCCACTTTTATACCCAGTTCCACCACGCGTTCCATTGCCGAATCCAAAACAACCACTAAAGGAGACCATTCCAATAATTGCCCTAATAATTCATCACTGCAAGCTGCACCATTTGCTATTATTAATGCAGGTTCTTGGTCGTCGCGAACAATGTGGTGAGAAGACATTTGGATTTATTTATAAACGTAAAAGTACATTATATTTCAATTAGTTAACAATGTAATTTCTATAGTCTTGTTCCGACAAACTGAAATAACCCAAGGGATAATTGGCCTCATTAGTTGTATTGATTATATTTCCACGTACCGTTGCTGAAGGGGATTGAAATGGGCTTCCGCTACTATTTCCAGCAATTGAAATTAAGATTCTCATGTAATTGAAGTATTGTTTTGAAATTCCTGACAAGGTAACTTCAAAATTTTGTCCTGGTTTTAATTTGTCACTTCGGTACAAACCAAATATTTGATTCCCTTGATAACTTATATCTTCCTGAGCGAAGTAAATAGGAATTGCGGTGTAACTAGGTTTGAATTTGAAAAGGTAGTAATCCTGAGTTGTACCATTATCGGTATAATAGGATTTAATTTCAGTGGCATCTGCTGAGAAACCAGTATTGTTAATTTGCTCAATTCTATCTATTTGAGGCACGGGTTTTAAACTTTCAGTTGCAGTATAAGTTGATCCATTTGAATTCACTGTTAAAGTGTAATTTCTGTTTAAAACGGGTGTAAAATTCGAACATACATAACTACCTGCAACATTCGATTCAACGAAGTTAAATACATTATTTGCAGCATCTGTAATGAAAACAGTAGCCCCAGAAACGGTTGGAATTTGAGTGTCATAGTAAGAAGAAGTCGTTGATAATTTTATTGTTTGAATATTACCAACTGTTCCTTTTTGCCATTTAATTGCCGCATCAATTACCAATTTAGGTTCCATAGTATTCAAGTCAATATCGA
Source organism: uncultured Bacteroidota bacterium (assembly GCA_903819815.1). Lineage (GTDB taxonomy): Bacteria > Bacteroidota > Bacteroidia > Flavobacteriales > Flavobacteriaceae > Flavobacterium. The sequence continues at coordinate 4,531 of CAIJFC010000097.1, read as the reverse complement.
CTACTTTTTCACAACTAGAAATTAGGATCAATCCAATAAATGCTACTATTATTTTTATTTTTTTCATTGTCTTAAAATTTAAAATTATAACTCACTGCTGGAACTGCTCCAAATATTGAAAACCGTACGGCTTCATTTGCGCCAGTTTCATTGTTTTGTCTAAAACTTATTGAAGCTGCATTCTGGCGATTGTAAACATTATAAATACTAAAAACCCATTCTGCTTGCCAATTTTTCTTTTTCTGTGGTTTAGGAGTATATGTTGCAGAAACGTCTAAATGGTGGTAGGTTGGTAATCTGTTTTCATTACGTAATCCAAAACTAGGAATCGTAATTCCTTGGTATTGGTATTGCCCGTTTGGATAGGTTACTGGCTGTCCGGTTTGCAGAATGAAATTAGCCCCAAAAGACCATTTTTCACTTTTATTGTAATTTCCTGTAACGGCAACATTATGGAGTTTATCGTAAGTTGAACTGTACCAATTTCCATTGTTTATTCCTGTTTCAATTGCAGTTCTACCTGGAGTTTGTTGCTCAGAACGTGACAAAGTGTAGGAAACCCAACCGTTTAATTTACCGGTATTTTTACGAAGCAACAATTCCAATCCATAAGATCTCATTTGACCGTTTAGAATTACTTGTTCCAGCGCTTCATTTGCAATTAAATTAGCTCCATCAATATAGTTTATTCTGTTTTTTACCGTTTTGTAAAAAGTTTCTACTTCTAAAGAATACTTATCGTCATTGAAATTCTTAAAATACCCTAAAGCAACTTGATCGGCAATTTGTGGTTTAATATAATCGTCACTTGGCGTCCAAACATCTAATGGAGTAGGAGACGAGGTATTTGAAACCAATTGTAAATACTGTGTCATTCGGTTGTAACTCGCCTTTACCGATTGGTTGTTGTCTATAGAATAAGACGCTGAAAACCTTGGTTCTAAATTATCAAAAGAAGTAATCACTTCATTGTTACCATAGAATTTTGTTCCAATTGGAATTCCCTTTTCGTAAATTTTCAGTTGGTTGTTAAAAGTTACCGCTTCATTATTTTGATATAAATTCACTTTTGAAGTTCCTAATCTATAGAATTGACTGTATCGAACTCCGTACATCAATTCTAATTTGTCGGTAATTCTATGTTCTACTTCAAGATAAATGGCGGGTTCAAAAGCATATTTTTTATCCAATTGACGGTAATTTATTCCTGATTCTAATGTGGTAGGAGAAATTGACCCTGGATTAAAATCGTAATATATGGCATTTACCCCATAATTCAATTTGACTTTATCAGTGATGTAATTTTTGAAATCGTATTTCAAATTGTAATTCTTAATTCCTGAATCGTATTTAAACCCAACAAAATCAAGCTGTAAGCCGTAATAATAATCACTATAAATAAATGATAAATTTGAAAATAGTTTATCAGAAAACAGGTGATTCCATCTGAAATTGGAAGTAGCATTTCCATAAATATTAGTAAAACTTCCAGCTAAATTAAAAACATCGCGACCAAAATAGCCTGAGACATATAAACTATTGTTTTTATTCAGTTTGTAATTAAGTTTGGTATTTAAATCATAGAAATAAGCTGAGTTTTTATTGCTGGATAGTTTCAAAAATAAATGTGCATAAGAACCCCGCCCCGCAATAATAAACGAACCTTTGTCTTTAACAATTGGCCCTTCAAGAAGTAATCGGCTTGAAATTAAACCAATTCCACCATTGGCATGAAAACTTTTAGAATTACCATCTTTTTGATAAACATCCAATACAGAACTTGCTCTTCCGCCAAATCTTGCTGGAATCCCACCTTTATATAATTTTAAATCTTTAATCGCGTCGGGATTGAAAACAGAGAAAAATCCAAATACGTGGGAAGAATTGAAAATCGTAGCCTCATCTAAAAGTATCAAATTTTGATCGGCACCACCACCACGAACGTTGAAACCAGAAGCACCTTCTCCAGCATTGGTAACCCCTGGAAGTAAAAGTAGAGATTTCAAAACATCAACTTCACCCAAAACCACAGGCATTTTTTTAATGGTTGCAATAGAGAGTTTATTCACACTCATTTCCGCTTTTTGAGTGTTGGTCGTTTTCTTCTCGGTAATAATAACTTCTAGAAGTTCTTCGCTATTTTCAGAAATGGAAACATTCAGTTTGGTATTTTTATTTAAATCAACATTGATTTCTTTGGTTTGAAAACCAATGGAACTAATTTCGATTTTGTAATTTCCTTTTGGAATGGTAATCGAATAAAAACCATATTCATTGGTTGATGTATAGGCTGGAATTGATTTAATTACAATATTTGAACCGATTATAGTTTCATTGCTATTGGCTGCTGTAATTGTTCCGCTTAAGGTGACTTTTTCCTGAGAAAATCCAGTTGTTATTATGGTCAATAACAATAATAGAGTTGCAGTTATTTTATTTGATTTCATGTTATAATTTAAAGGTGCAAAATTGATAAAAATATTATAGATACCCAAGTACTTCTCTGTTAATCTACCGTTAATTTTAAAATTTTATTATAATAAAAAAAGCTGCCAATAATTGACAGCTTAGATTTTGAAAAGTATTTATTTAGCTTAATTTAGCATCTAAATTTTCTTTGATTGCTGCTAAAAAATCTTCGGTAGTTAAATAATCAGCGCTTGTAAGTCCTTCCGGTTTAACCAACATGGCCAGATCTTTGGTCATTTTTCCGCTTTCAACGGTGTCTATACAAACTTGTTCCAAGGCATTACAAAAACCAATTAATTCTTGATTTTCATCTAATTTTCCTCGGTGTTCCAATCCTCTTGTCCATGCAAATATGGAAGCAATTGGGTTGGTTGACGTAGCTTTTCCTTTTTGGTGTTCTCTGTAATGACGAGTCACAGTTCCATGAGCCGCTTCTGCTTCCACCGTTTTACCATCAGGGGTAACCAAAACAGAAGTCATTAATCCTAAAGAACCAAATCCTTGAGCTACAGTATCCGATTGAACATCGCCATCGTAGTTTTTACAAGCCCAAACAAATCCACCATTCCATTTCATGCAAGATGCTACCATGTCGTCAATAAGTCGATGCTCGTAGGTAATTCCTTCTTTATCAAATTCTGATTTGTAATTTTTTTGATACACTTCTTCAAAAATATCTTTGAATCGTCCATCATAAGCTTTAAGAATTGTGTTTTTGGTAGAAAGGTACAAAGGCCATTTTTTTGTTAAAGCCATTTGAAAAGAAGAATGCGCAAATCCGTATATACTTTCGTCAGTGTTGTACATTGCCATTGCAACGCCATCGCCCTCAAAATCATAAACTTCCCAGGATTTTGTTTCTCCTGTTTCGCTTGTAAAAGTCATAGTTAATGTTCCTTTTCCTTTGATAACTGTATCAGTTGCTTTGTATTGATCTCCAAAAGCGTGACGACCAATTACGATTGGCTTGGTCCAACCTTGAACATAACGCGGAACATTTTTCATTATAATTGGTTCTCTAAAAACCGTTCCCCCCACGATGTTACGAATAGTACCATTTGGCGATTTCCACATTTTTGACAAATTAAATTCAGCCACCCGTTCTTCATCTGGCGTAATGGTGGCACATTTGATACCCACATTGTATTTCTTTATTGCTTCGGCTGAATCAATAGTAATTTGATCTTTGGTAGCTTCGCGGCTTTCAATTCCTAAATCATAATATTTAATATCTAAATCTAAATAAGGAAGGATTAATTGTTCTTTAATGAATGACCAAATAATTCTTGTCATTTCATCACCATCCAATTCAACTATTGGATTAGTTACTTTAATTTTTGCCATTTTATAGTTTTTTTTTATTTAATAAGTCTAAGAATGCAAATATAATAAATTCATTTTCATTTGTATTTTACATCGTTAACTATATCGTTTGAATTGTGAATTTCTTAAAATAATTGCTAAAAAAAATGAAATTGACAATTATTAATATTTATTTTGTCAAAAAAAAAGCCTCTGCAATAGCGGAGACTTTTTTTATAATTAGATATTTTATTATCTTCTTTTATCTTTAATTTTAGCTTTTTTACCAGTAAGTTCTCTAAAGTAAAAAATACGTGCTCTACGAACAGAACCTTTTTTGTTAATCTCTACTTTTTGTAAAGCAGGTAAGTTAACTGGAAAAATACGTTCTACACCAATAGAACCAGACATTTTACGAATTGTAAAAGTTTCAGTATTTCCTGAACCTCTTCTTTGAATAACTACTCCTTTAAAAAACTGAGTTCTTGTTTTTTCGCCCTCTTTAATTTCGTAGTAAACTGTAATTGTGTCTCCAGCTCCAAATTCAGGGAATTCTTTTTTAGTTACAAATTCGTCTTTAACGAATTTCATTAAATCTGCCATGATAATTTTTTTAATTATGGTTTTAAATCGGAGCAACATTCACGGATTTCGCCAGAGGTTGGTCAAATGTGGGTGCAAATGTAAATAATTATTTTGAATTATAAATTATAAATTATGAATTTTTTGACGCGTATTCTTATCATTTAAAATTTAAAAT